>JAJAZN010000192.1 GCA_026785685.1 Thermoleophilia bacterium | reverse complement strand
GGCCGCGGGCGGCCCCCTTCAGGATCAGGCGAAGCCTGCAACAAACATCCGAGTGAGGGAAACCGCGGTACGCTCTCCCACCGCGATTTCCCTCACTCGACCGTAACGGTCTTCGCCAGGTTCCGTGGCTGGTCGACGTTCAGGCCGCGCAGGCGGGCGATTCGATACGCGAGCAACTGCAACGGCACGACGGCGAGCACGGTCTGGAGGAAGGCCGGCGAGCGCGGGATGTAGATCACGTCGTCCGCGTGGTGCTGGATGTCCTCGTTGCCGTCGGTCGCGATCGCGATCACGTGAGCTCCGCGGGCGCGGACCTCCTGGATGTTCGAGATCATCTTGTCGTAGACGTGGCTGCGCGTCGCGATCACGACCACCGGAGTGGACTCGTCGAGCAGCGCGATCGGGCCGTGTTTCATCTCGCCCGCCGAGTACGCCTCGGTGGGGATGTACGAGATCTCCTTCAGCTTCAGCGCGCCCTCGAGTGCGACCGGCAGGCCGATGTGGCGGCCGAGGTAGAGGAAGAACGGCTTGTCGAAGTGCCGCTGCGCGATCTCGTCGATCGGGTGATCGCCGTCGAGGAACGCCTGGATCTTCTCGGGCAGCAAGTACACCTCGTCGAGGATGAACTTCAGCTCCTCGGGAGGGAGCGTCTCCCGCACCTGGGCGAGCTTCAGCGCCACGAGGAAGAGCAGGCTGACCTGCGCCGTGAACGTCTTCGAGGCAGCGACGCTGACCTCGAGGCCGGCGCGCGTGTAGAGGACTGTGTCGACCTCACGGGTGATCTGTGAGCCCATCATATTCGTGATCGCAACGGTGCGTGCACCCATCTCGCGCGCTAGCTTCATTCCGGCGATCGTGTCGCGCGTCTCGCCCGACTGGGAGATCCCGATCACGAGCGTTCTGCGATCGAGGACGGGATTGCGGTAGATCCACTCGGAGGCGATGTCGTGCTCGACGGGAACGCGCGCCCACTCCTCGATCGCGTAGCGGCCCGCAACCGCAGCGTGGTACGACGTGCCGGCGGAGAGGATCACGATCCGCCGCAGCACCTTGATCTCGTCGTCGTCCATGCCGAGCCCCTCGAGTTCCAGGCGCCCGTGACGGACGCGGTCGCCGATCGTCTCCGCCACGGCTTCCGGCTGCTCGTAGATCTCCTTCAGCATGAACGTCTCAAAACCGGCCTTCTCGGCGCTCTCGTCATCCCAATCGAGAACGATCAGCTCACGGTCGATCGCCGAGCCATCGGCGGCGCGGAGGTGCTGGGCGCCCTCGGGCGTGATCACGACAAGGTCGCCGTCCTCGGGGAAGTGCACCTCACGCGTCTCGCGCAGGAACGCCGCGGCGTTCGACGCGAGGAACGTCTCGCCCTTCCCGACGCCGACGACGAGCGGGCACTGATGGCGGGCGCCTACGAGGACACCAGGGTGATCGCGGTGGATGACGACGAACGCGAAATGCCCTTCGAGCTCGTTGAACGCGAGGCGGGTCGCCTCGACGATGTCGCCCTCGTAGTACTCCTCGATCAGGTGCGTGACCGTCTCGGCGTCGGTCTCCGACGTGAAGGCGTGGCCGGCCTCGCCGAGACGGGCGCGCAGCTCACGGTAGTTCTCGACGATGCCGTTGAGCACGATCGCGACCTCGGCTGGATCGTCGCCTGCGAGCGGGTGAGCATTGGCCTCGGTGACGCCGCCGTGGGTCGCCCAGCGCGTATGCCCGAGTCCTGTCGTGGCAGGAGAGGGATCCTCACCCGCGGCGAGCTTCAGGTTCTGGAGGTTCCCGACGGCGCGCGTGTAGCGCAGCCCGTCACTCTCGAGGAGTGCGATGCCGGCCGAGTCGTACCCGCGGTACTCGAGTCGCTCGAGGCCGAAGAGGAGGAGGTGCTTACACTCCCGGGGCCCTACATACCCGATGATTCCGCACACTCGGACTCTCCTTTCCTCGTCCCGTCTGCAGCGACGAGAATTGCCTCTCCTGAAACCCGAGAAAGAGCGATTCCTCTACCCGATCTCCCGCGTGACGAGACCGGCGATCGTACCACAGAGCTCCTCCGCCACCCTCTCGCTCTCGGCTTCGACGAGAACACGAACGAGGGGTTCTGTACCCGACGGCCGGACAAGAATGCGACCACGCCCTGCGAGATCGGCGTTCATCCGACCGACCGCTTCGGTGACCGCGTCAGACAGCCACGGCTGCGGCACAGGAACATTCTGCTTCGCCTGCGGTAGGCGCTCCATCACTGCAGCAGCCGCGGCAAGCGAACCGCCGTCGAGCGCGCGACATAGAAGGAGCGCGGCAGCCAGTCCGTCGCCGGTCACGTGGCCGTCGAGCGTGATCAGGTGCCCCGACTGCTCGCCCCCGAGCACGGCGCTCTCGGCGCGCATCGCTGCGAGCACGTGGCGGTCGCCGACGTCTGTCGTGAGCACTCGGACGCCGCGATCTGCCATCAGCCGGTGGAAGCCGAGGTTCGTCATCGTCGTTACGGCGACGGCGTCGACGCCCTGCGCGAGGGCGAGGATGGCAAGGATCTGATCGCCGTCCAGCGGTGCTCCGGTCTCGTCGACGGCAAGCATCCGATCGCCGTCGCCATCGAAGGCGATCCCGAGATCGAAGTCGCCGGAACCTACGATCCCCTGTAGGAGACCGAGGTTCGTGGCCCCACAGCCGACGTTGATGTTCGAGCCGTCGGGCACCGCCGCGACGGTCGTCACCTGAGCGCCGAGCTGCTCGAAGACGGCAGGCGCAATCGCGGAGAACGCGCCGTTTGCACAGTCGACAGCGATCCGCAGGCCCGTGAGGTCGGAGCCGAAGTGCTCCAGAATGTGGGCGACGTACCCGGCAGCCGCGTCCTCGGCGATCTCGACCGAGCCGCGCCCGTGTGCAGGAGCATCGAGGAGCGCTTCTATCGCCTCCTCCTCCTCGTCCGAGAGCTTGTGACCCTCCGAGGTGAAGAACTTGACGCCGTTGTACTCGGGTGGGTTGTGTGAGGCGGACAGAACGATCCCGAGATCCTGCGCGAGAAGCGCGACCGCCGGAGTCGGGAGGACACCGCCACAAACCGCGATGCCGCCCGCAGAAACGATGCCCTCGACGACCGCAGCTTCGAGTGCGGGGCCGGAGCCGCGCGTGTCACGACCGACGAAGACCCGCCCGCGACCTGCCCACACCGTCGATGCCCGACCAAGCCGTTCGACGAGATCGAGGGTCAGGCTCTCGCCGACAATGCCGCGAACGCCATCGGTTCCGAAGTGTTGTCGAGACATGGGAATTACCGCCCCTAGGCGATGGGATGCACGCGAAAGGAGAGCGTGCGGACTAGCGCTTGGAGAACTGCGGCGCCTTGCGCGCCTTGTGCAGGCCGGCCTTCTTGCGCTCGACCTGACGTGCGTCACGCGTGAGGTAGCCCTCGCGCTTCAGTGCCGTGCGGAGCTCGGGGTCGGCCTCGACGAGAGCACGAGCGATCCCATGGCGCACCGCGCCGGCCTGGCCGCTGATACCGCCACCGTGCACGCGCACGCGCAGGTCGTACGTTCCCTCGGCGCCGGCCGTCTTGAACGGGCCGAGAGCGGAGGTGCGGTGCGACGCACGTGGGAAGTAGTCCTCGAGCGTGCGCCCGTTGATCCAGGTCTTGCCGTCACCGGGACGCAGGATGACGCGCGCGACCGAGGTCTTGCGCTTGCCGGTACCGAGATACTGTGCGACGTCTGCCATTAGGTGTGTGTCGGAAACGGACTACAGCCCGTCACCGACGCCCTCCAGTCTTTTCGGCGCCTGCGCGGCGTGCGGATGCTCGGGGCCTGCGTAGACCTTGAGCTTGGTCAGCTGCGCTGCGGCGAGCTTGTTCTTCGGGAGCATGCCCTTCACGGCCTTGCGGATGACCTCCGTCGGCCGCCGGTCGAGCTGCTCACGCATCGTCCGTGTCTTCAACCCGCCGGGGAAGCCGGAATGGCGATAGACCATCTTCTGATCGAGCTTCTGGCCGGTGAGGTGAATCTTCTCCGCGTTGATCACAACGACGAAATCGCCGGTGTCGACATGCGGGGTGTACTGCGGCTTGCGCTTGCCGCGGAGCGTGTCGGCAATCTGTGTCGCGAGTCGGCCCAGGGTCTTTCCCTCGGCGTCGACGATGTACCAGTCACGCTGAATCTCTCCGGTCTTGGCGGTGTAAGTCTTCATCAGTCAGAAAGAAGGCGGTTCGGTGACCGCACGACGGCGGAGTGTAGCAGGGGACCCGAGGCGTCGACTCACACCTGGCCGGACTGCGCCATTCCGATCTGCACAGGACTGAGATAGGCTCGCCGCATGTTGACGTGCCAGTCATGCGGCCGGGAGAGCCCAGACGGATTCGCCTTCTGCGGAGCGTGTGGCACGGCGTTCGCGCCGGTCGTGGCGGCGCGTGAGGTGCGGAAGGTCGTCACCGTCGTCTTCTGTGACGTGAGCGGCTCGACCGCGCTCGGGGAGCGTCTCGACCCGGAGGCGATGCGACGCACGATGGGCCGCTACTTCGAGGAGATCCGCCTGATCGTGGAGCGACACGGCGGCACCGTGGAGAAGTTCATCGGGGATGCGGCGATGGCGGTGTTCGGGATCCCGGTCGCTCATGAGGACGATGCGTTGCGGGCAGTGCGGGCCGTGGCGGAGATGCGCGAGCGGCTGACCGGGCTCGGCGAGGAGCTGTCTGTGGCGCTCTCGTTCCGGACGGGCGTCAACACGGGACAGGTTGTAGCCGGCGCGGGCGAGACGCTCGTCACAGGGGACGCCGTCAACCTCGCCCCCCGGCTCGAGCACGCGGCGCCGCCGGGTGAGATTATGATTGGCGCCCAGACGCTCTCGCTCGGGCGTGGCGCAGTGACAGTGGAGC
>JAJAZN010000191.1 GCA_026785685.1 Thermoleophilia bacterium | reverse complement strand
GCGGAGCTTCAAGTACCACCGGCCACGCGGCCTCGTCTGTTGCTCCGGTCATTGCGCCAACTGCCAGATGACCGTCGACGGGATTCCGAGCGTCCGCGTCTGCACGACGCCGCTGCGCGACGGCACCGCCGTGAAGGGGCAGAACTACATCGGTTCGCTCCAGCACGACCTCATGCAGGCGACGGACAAGTTCGCAGGCCCGTTCACACCGCCCGGCTTCTACTACAAGACCTTCATTCGTCCCCGCAAGCTCTGGCCGCTCTACGAGAAATTCCTCCGGGGCGCCGCGGGCCTCGGACCGCTCGACCCGAACGGCTCGCGCCAGGAGCGCGTCGACGTCGAGAATCGACATACCGATGTTGCCGTGATCGGCGGCGGCCAGGCCGGGCTCGAGGCCGCGATCGCGGCAGCGCAGGCGGGCAACTCCGTCGTCGTGATCGACGAGGGCTATGACGTCGGTGGTGTGCTCCTCGCCGACCGCGACGGGATCGGGACTGCCGCCGAGCTCCGGCGCGCTGCGGTCGAGGCTGGAGTCGAGATTCTCGCCCCGGCGATTGCGATCGGGCTCTTCGAGCAGGGCATGGTGCCCGTCGCCTACGGAAACCTGCTGATCAAGTACCGCGCGCACCGCGTGATCGTCGCGAGCGGCATCATCGAGCAGCCGCTCGTCTTCCCGGGCAACGACCTCATCGGCGTGATGCTGCCGGACGCCGTGCGTCGGCTCGTGAACGGATTCTCGATCAAGCCCGCCGAGCGCGCAGTCGTGCTCACCGTCGACGATCGCGGCCTTCACGCCGCCGCAGACCTCGAGGCGGCCGGCGTCGAGATCGCGAAGATCGTCGACTTTCGCAACGAGAGCCCCACGATCGAAGCGCAGGGCAAGGGCGGCAGGGTCGCCCAGGTGTCGATCGGTGGGCACCACGTCAAGGCGGACATGCTCGTCATGTCCGGCAGCCCTCAGCCCAACTACAAGCTCCTCGCGCAGGCGGGCGCCCGGGTCGCGTACGACGAGAGTCGTGGGGTCTTCGTGCCGACCGACCTTCCCGCGAACGTCGAGGCGGTCGGCGCCGTGACCGGCGATATCGGTGAGCCCGCGGTGCCGAGCCCGATCCTCGATCACCGCGGCGACAAGTGTTTCGTCTGCTTCTGCGAAGACCAGACGACGAAGGATCTGAAGTACGCGATCGCCGAAGGCTTCGACTCGATCGAGCTGTCGAAGCGCTACACCACGGTGACGATGGGGCCGTGCCAGGGGCGGCTCTGCCACACGAACTCGATCCGCGTCTACGCGAAGACGACGGGACTCGACGAGAACACGATCGGCACGACGACGTCCCGGCCGCCGTACACGCCGATCACGATGGGCCTGCTCGCCGGCCCGCCGCAGGAGCCGAAGAAGCGCACGTCCCTCCATCACCGCCACAAGGACATGGGTGGAACGATGATGTGGACCGGAGCGTGGCGCCGCCCGCACTCCTACGGCCCCGATGCCGGTGCGGAGGCGCAGCACGTGCACACCGCGCTCGGCCTGATCGACGTCTCCACGCTCGGCAAGATCCTCGTCATCGGCCCCGACGCAGGCGCTTTCCTCGACCGCGTCTATCCGAACCGCTTCTCCGACCTCAAGGTCGGCCGCACTCGCTACGGCGTCCTCACGGGTGACGCGGGTCGGATCATGGACGATGGCGTCGTCGCGCGGGTCGACGAGAACACGTTCTACGTCTCCGCCACCTCGACCGGCGCCGACGGCGTCTACCAGTGGTTCACCTGGTGGAACGCGGTCTGGTTCATGGACGTCCAATTCGCGAACATGACCGGCGCGCTTGCCGCTGTCAACGTCGCGGGACCGAACGCGCGCGAGGCGATGCAGCGCGTCTCGGACGACGACTTCTCCTCCGAGGGGTTCGGCTACCTCGATGCGAAACACGTCACCGTCGCCGGTGTCCCGACACTCGCGCTTCGCATAGGCTACGTCGGAGAGCTCGGGTACGAGCTCCACTTCCCGGGTTCGCTCGCCGAGCACGTGTGGGACTCGATCTTCGAGAAGGCAGCTGATCTTGATCCGAAGCCGTTCGGCCTCGAGCCGCAGCGCATCCTCCGCCTCGAGAAGGGTCATGTGATCGTGAGTCAGGACACGGACTCCGAGTCCAACCTGCACGAGGCCGCGATGCCGTGGCTCGTGAAGAACGACAAGGAGTTCGAGTGGATTGGCAAGTGGGCGACGCAGCAGGTCGCCGATCGTGGCCTCAAGTGGATGCTCGTCGGCTTCGAGAGCCCCTCGGGCGCGATTCCCGTCGAGGGCGGCCAGGTCGTGATCGACGGTATCTCGTCGGGTCGGGTCACGAGCGTGCGCAGGAGCGCGGAGCTCGGGAAGGTGATCGGGCTCGCTATCGTGCGAAACGAACTCGCGGTCGACGGCGGACGCTTCGACGTCCAGGTGAACGGCCGGCCGACGCCGATGACGGTGCATCTCGGCGCCTTCTACGACCCGGCCGGCGAGAAGGTGAAGTCGTGAGCCACGCGTTCATGTCCGTCGATGCAGCAGCCGACCGCGGGGGCTTTCACCCCGTTGCAACCTCGGCGATCGATCGCGCCCAGCGCGATCTCGGTGCCACGTTCGAGGAGCGCGGAGGTTGGCTCGTCCCGGTTGCGATCCTGGGTGAGGAGGAGCATTCCGCCGTCCAGATCGCGGACGTCTCGCACTTGACGAAGCTCGAGTTGCGCCCTGCCGGCGCGCCGATCGAGGGCGACGGGGTCATCTGGTACGAGATCTCGCCGCGTCGGGCGCTCGTGATGTGCGCTCCGTCGGTCGGCGATTCGGTTCGCGAGCAGGTTGGGGAGCGCTTCTCGCTCGACGTCACGAGCGCCTACTCGGTGATCGCGATCGCCGGGCCTGAGGCAGAGACGGTGATCCGCCGGATGACCCACATCCATCACTTCCCCTCGGGCGGCGAGATCGCCCACGTGCAGGGGCACATCCTTCAGCGTGGCGGCGGCTACTGGGTCATCTGTGCGCAGGAGCTCGGTCAGTACGTCTGGGAGGTCGCCGTCGACCGCGCGTCTGCTCTCGGCGGCGGCCCTGTCGGCGTCGACGCGCTCGGTGGAGGAGCAGCATGAAGGACATTTTCTTCCGCAAGGAGATCTTGAAGCGGCCCGGGCCGTTGAAGAAGCACTACGACGTCGTCATCGTCGGAGGCGGCTCGCACGGCCTCGCGACTGCGTACTACCTCGCAATCCACCACGGCATCACCGATGTCGCGATTCTCGAGAAGAACTACATTGGCTCGGGCGCGGCAGGGCGGAACACGACGATCATCCGCTCGAACTACCGCACGCCCGAAGGAGCGGCGTTCTACACCCAGAGTGTCAAGCTCTACGAGAAGCTCTCCGCCGACCTCGACTTCAACATGATGTTCTCGCAGCACGGGCACTTCACGCTCGCGCACTCGGACCGGTCGCTCGTCGTCCAGAACGAGCGTGCCGAAGTCAACAAGCTGCTCGGCATCGACAGCCGGGTGATCGACCGGCAGGAAGTCAAGAAGCTGTGCCCGCAGATCAACATTGGCGAGGACGTCACGTGGCCGATCCAGGGCGCGCTCTATCACCCGCCCGGCGGGATCATCCGCCACGACGCGGTCGTCTGGGGCTACGCCAAGCAGGCCGGCCGCAGGGGCGCCGAGATCCATCAGGGCGTCGAGGTCACCGGTTTCGACGTCAGGAACGGCAAGGTCTACGGCGTCAAGACGAACCAGGGCGACATCTCTGCGGGCGTCGTGCTGAGCGCAACGGCCGGCTGGTCGACTCCTGTCGCCGCACTCGCGGGTGTGCCACTGCCGTTGACCGGCTCGATCCTGCAGGCCTTCGTTACCGAGCCCGTGAAGCCGTTCCTCGACAAGATCATCGTCTCTGCGCAGATGCACATCTACTGCTCGCAAACCGATCGTGGCGAGTTCCTGATCGGCGCCGAGGTGGAGCCGTACCCAACCTACTCCAACAAGGGCACGTTTCCCTTCATCGAGTACGCGTGTCGCCACATCCTCGAGCTCTTCCCGCAGCTCCACGCGACAAAGATCCTCCGTCATTGGACAGGGCTGTGCGACATGAGCCCGGACTACAGCCCGATCATCGGCGAGACCGAGGTCGACGGCTTCCTCGTCGACTGCGGCTGGGGCACCTACGGCTTCAAGGCCGCACCCATTACCGGTGTGACGCTCGCCGAGCTGATCGCGACGGGCAAGACGCCCAAGCTGATCGAGCCGTTCAAGCTCGAGCGTTTCTACGATGACAATCTCGTTTCCGAGCTCGCGGCCGCTGCCGTGAGCCACTGAATCCTTCCGAAAGGTAGACCATGCTTTCGAGCCTCGAAATCGCGCAGGCAGCCGCCATGCGCCCCATTGCCGACGTCGCAGCCGAGGTAGGCATCGAGCCGGATGAGCTCGAGCTCTACGGCCGCTACAAGGCGAAGGTCGATCTCTCGATTCTCGATCGTCTGGCCAATGCGCCGGACGCCAAGCTGATCAACGTCACCGCCATCACCCCGACTCCGGCCGGTGAGGGGAAGACGACGACGTCGGTCTCGCTGACGCAGGGCTTCGGCAAGATCGGCAGGCGCGCGATCCTTGCGCTGCGCGAGCCGTCGCTCGGGCCCGTGTTCGGCGTCAAGGGTGGTGCGGCCGGCGGTGGGTACGCGCAGGTCGTGCCGATGGAGGACATCAACCTCCACTTCACAGGCGACATGCATGCGATCACCGCGGCGAACAACCTTCTCTCTGCCCTCGTCGACGCACATCGCTTCCACCGGCACGAGCCGGAGATCGCGACGGTCACCTGGCGGCGGGCGATCGACGTCACGGATCGCTCGCTCCGCAACATCGTCGGCGGCCTCGGCGGCGCGAAGAACGGGATTCCTGCGGAGTCGGGCTTCGACATCACCGCTGCCAGTGAAGTGATGGCGGTCGTCGCGCTCGCGACCGATCTCGCCGACCTCCGCAAGAAGCTCGGCGCGATCACGGTTGGCTACTCGCCGACGGGTGACCCGATCACAGCAGAGGACGTCAAGGCCGCAGGCGCGATGGCGGTGCTGCTCAAGGACGCGATCAAGCCGAACATCGTTCAGACCCTCGAGGGCCAGATTTGCTTCATGCACGCAGGGCCGTTCGCCAATATCGCCCACGGCAACAACTCTGTCATCGCCGATCGCATCGCCCTCAAGCTGGGCGAGTTCGTGATCACCGAGTCGGGTTTCGCGGCCGACCTCGGGATGGAGAAGTTCATGGACATCGTCTGTCGCGTCGGCGGCCTCAAGCCGCACGTCGTCGTGATCGTCGCGACGGTACGAGCGCTGCGCCATCACGGTGGCGGCGACTGGCGTGAGAAGGCCGAGATGTCGCAGATGGCAGCCGAGGTCGAGACCGGTATTGCGAATCTCGCGAAGCACATCGAGAATGTCCGTGCGTTCGGGATTCAGCCGGTCGTTGCGATCAACACGCGACCCGATGACGAGGCCGAGTTGCTCGAGCTGATCAAGACCCGTTCGCTCGAGGCAGGTGCCTTCGGCGCCGCAATCCACAACGGTTTCGGCCAGGGCGGGGAGGGCACGATCGAGCTCGCGGAGGTCGTTGCCGCTGCCGCAGAGGCCGAGTCGAACTTCCAGATGCTCTACACCGACGACGAGCCGATCGCGACGAAGATCGAGAAGATCGCGAAGACCGTCTACGGTGCCGACGGCATCGACCTCGCTCCCGCGGCGAAGGATGCGATCGCCCGCTACGAGAAGCAGGGGCTCGCGCACCTGCCGATCTGCATGGCGAAGACGCACCTCTCGCTCTCGCACGATCCGAAGCAGCTGAACCGCCCGACGGGTTTCACGGTGCCGATCCGCGACATCCGTGTCTACTCGGGTGCAGGGATGCTCGTGCCCCTCTGCGGAGACATGCTGCAGATGCCGGGCTTCGGCGCCCAGCCTGCCGCCTACGCGATCGACATCGCCGAGAACGGTGAAACGGTCGGGTTGTTCTAAAGAACAGCCCCTGACGCGGCGGTAGCCGCGTCAGGGTACCTCTGGGGCGAGGCTTCAGCCTCTCCCCGGGGTTAGCGCTTCCACGTTGCGCGCAGTTTCTCGACTAGATTCCACGCATGAGCGATCTCGAAGGCCAGCAACTGACTGCGGCACAGCGCGCAGCGCTCGACGCGGAACTCGCCGACATGGAAGGCCCGCAGCGAAAGGCCGCCGTTGACGCGATCGCGACCGCGCGTGCGTTCGGTGACCTCTCCGAGAACTTCGAGTACCACGCAGCAAAGAACGAGCAGGGCCTGCTCGAGGCGCGCATCACACGGCTGCGTCGGAAGCTGCAACATGCCGTCATCGTCGAGCACACCTCGACGGACACCGTCGGCGTCGGCTCGATCGTGGAGATCGAGGACGAGCAGGGCGAGAAGATGGAGATCGAGATCTCGAGCGTCGGCGGCGTCTCGCCCGACTCGCCACTCGGCAGAGCGCTCATGGGCGCGGCCGTTGGCGACGGCGTCGACGTCCCGGCGCCCCGCGGCTCGTGGCGCGCAACGGTCGTCTCGATCCGCGCCGCCTAACCGGGCCTACAGTTCCCATCTGACCTCGCCGTCGATCACGGTGGACGTCTCGGTCAGACCGGCCGCGCGGGCGACGGCCGAGGACGCAACGTTATCGGGATGAACGTGCGCGGTCACGCTGTTCACGCCGCTCTCCCGTAGCCAGGCGACCATCACCTTCGCCGCTTCACGAGCGTTGCCTCTTCCCTGAAAGGATAAGCCGACGACCCAGGCCACATCAGCCGAATCTGTCTCATCAGTGATCGTCGCCTGCACGTATCCCACTGCTGAGAGGGACGTGCGTTCCCGAATGATCCAGTTGCACCACGTTTGCAGCCCGTCCGGCGACCTCCGGCGTGCTTGGCGGACGTATCGCTCGTGAAGCTCCACGGCGGATAAGGGCTCACCGCCCACGTAGGTGTGCAGAGCGGGGTCGTCCAGCACGGCTGCCATCTCATCCGCATGTGACGGGGTCAGCGGCTCGAGGAGTAGGCGTTCGGTCGTGAGAAGCGTGGGAGTTCGGGTGAGCACCGCTCGATGTGCTCGCCGGTCAGTCGTCGAGTGGGCTGAAGAAGCGGCACGAAGTTGCTATGTCGGCCGTGACGATTCCGATCGCATCGAGGCGAGGAGGCACGCGCCGACTGTATCTCGTAGGCTGGCAGACGTGAAGGCCGTCGTCATCACGGGCGCGGGAAGCGGCATCGGCGCTGTCTGCGCGCGGCGGCTCGACGCGGATGGATACGGCATCGTTCTCTCGGGCCGACGGCGCGAGTTACTCGACGAGGTCGCCACCGATCTCGAGCACGCCGTCGTCGTTCCAGGCGACGTCACCGACCCGGATCACGGCGCAGCGCTGGCGGAGGCTGCCCGGTCGAGCTTCGGCGGTCTTGACGCCGTCGTCCTCAACGCCGGCGTCGGGAACTCTGCTGCTGCCGCAGACGACAGCCTCGAGGGCTGGGAGCGCACGATCGGGATCAACCTCACCGGCGCCTTCCTCGTCGCCCGCGCATGTCTTCCCCTCCTCGTCGAGCGCCGCGGCGCGCTCGTTGGCATCTCGTCCAATAGCGCTCTGCGTGCAAGCCCCGACGACGCGTCGTACAGCACCTCGAAGGCGGGACTCTCGATGC
>JAJAZN010000190.1 GCA_026785685.1 Thermoleophilia bacterium | reverse complement strand
TCGTCTTTCGCGGCGGTCGCGCCACTGTCGGTCCGCTCGCCCTCGGCTCCGCCGAGCTGCGTGCGCTGCGCGCCGCCGGAGAGACGATTATCTACACCCAGGCCAAGCACGAGGTGTCGCTTCGCACCTACAATCTCAAGGGGGCGCTCGGACTTGTCGATGCTATTATCGCGGCCCGTTCGGCCACCTGAGTTGCGCTCCCGAGCAGGAGCAGGCACGACGGACCCGAACAGATCGCAACTGCGAATTAACGCACCCTCGTCTATACCTTCAGAGTCCCTGTCACGCTGCGCCCACGAGAAGGATTCCACTCCATGAAACCAGCTCGCGTCATAGCCTTCCTCCTTGTTGCACTCGTCGCGGTGGTCTCGGCCGCTTGCGGAGGCAGTGACCAGAGCGTGCCGGATAACGCGGTCGCAGTCGTAGACGGCACACCGGTCACGAAGGTCGAGCTCGATCAGCTGCTGACGCGGGCCAAGAAGACGTACACCGCGCAGAAGCGCGCATTCCCGAAGGCCGGCACGGCCGAGTACCAGAGCCTGCAGTCGCAGGCCGTCGCGTATCTCGTGCAGCGTGCGGAGTACGACGTCGAGGCAGAAAACCTCAAGATCACGGTCACCGACAAGGAGATCGAGGGCCGCATCACGCAGCTCAAGACGCAGTACTTCGGTGGCAGGCAGGCCAAGCTCGACAAGCAGATCAAGGATCAGGGATACACGACCGAGTCGTTCCGCGACGACATCAGGGCTCGCGTTCTCTCGGAGAAGATCTACGTCGCGGTGACGAAGGATGCCAAGGTCACGGATGCGCAGGTCACGACCTACTACGTCGCGAACAAGAAGCAGCCGCCGATCTACACGGCAGAGAGTCGCGACGTCCGCCAAATCCTCGTCAAGGACAAGGCTCAGGCAATGAAGATCTACGACGAGCTCAAGTCCGGCGGCGACTTCACGAAGCTCGTGACCAAGTACACGCTGGAGGAGGCCTCGAAGGCGGGCGGTGGCAAGATGACGATCAAGCGGGGAGACACCGTTGCCGAGTTCGACTCGACCTCGTTCCTGCTCCCCACAGACTCGATCTCGCGCCCCGTCAAGACCCAATTCGGCTACCACATCATCCAGGCGCTCTCCGACCGTCGCCCCGGCAAGACGCTCTCCCAGAAGGAAGCGACCCCCCAGATCAAGGCGCTTCTTCTCGAAAAGTCGAAGAACGACGCTCTGACCACGTGGACGAACGAGAACAAGAAGGAGCTTGACAAGAAGGTCGTCTACGCGGTCGGCTTCGCGCCCCCGGCGGCAGCGACCGACACGTCGACGAGCGTTGACGATGGAGGCGGCTCAAACGGGAACGGTTAGGCCATCAACGTCTCGCCTCGGCCCTGACCGAGCAGAGTTCCGCGAAGATGAGCCGGTTCAGCCGTACCGCTCGCGCATCGTCGATTCTGCCCACGTTGAGCACCACGACTGCTGACCTCCGACCGTTTGCGGCTCCGAAGGCGAACGTCGTGTAGCCGTCGATGCGCCCCCGATGTCCGACGACGGGGCCGCAGCTCGTCCCGTAAACCATGAGGCCGAGGCCGTAGCGATCGTCGACTGGGCGATACGGCTTCGGAACATGCATCGATCGCAGCATCGCGTGGAGCTGGGTCGGGGCGAGCAACCTGCCGCCGAGTAGTGCCCGACTGCGATAACGAAGGCGCGTGTCATACAGGATTGGATGCGCGGCATCGGGTAACGGGTTCGGCGACCCGATCCGGCACACGAGTCGGCTCGGGCGCGTGTCGGGCGGGGTAGGTAGGAGCCTCCGGGTTACGGCAAGTACCATGCCACACCTGGCCTCCGACGTCTCAGCGAATGACAACATGGCTGCCGCTCTCGTCGAGCTGCAGGAGCTGACGCGACGGCTCCGTCAGGACTGCCCGTGGGACCGCGAGCAGACGGCACAGACGATCGTTCCACACACCGTCGAGGAGGCGTACGAGGTCGCCGACGCCGCACTCGCCGGCGACTCGGAGAAGCTCCTCGACGAGCTCGGCGACCTGCTCTTCCAGACCTACTTCCTCGCGCTGCTGCTCGAAGAGAAGGGGGAGGGCGACCTCGAGGCTGTCGCGCGCGGGGTTCATGCCAAGCTCGTACGCCGACACCCGCATGTTTTCGGTGAGGCCAAAGCAGAAACCGCGGGCCGCGTCAGGGAGCGCTGGGAGGCGATCAAGACCGAGCAGGAAGGGCGCTCCGGTGTCTTCCACGATGTCCCCGAGGCGCTCCCCGGGCTGCTGCTAGCCCGCAAGGTACAACGCCGCGCGGCATCGGTCGGCTTCGACTGGCCCGACCTGGACGGGCCGCTCGCGAAGGTTCGAGAGGAAGTCGCCGAGGTCGAAGATGAGCTGGCCCGAACCGGCCGTCCCTCTCCCGAGACGGAGGCCGACCCACGCGTCTTCGCGGAGATCGGTGATCTTCTCTTCACGGTCGTCAACCTTGCCCGTGTCGTCAACGTCGATCCCGAACTGGCCCTCCGCGCCACAACCGGCCGGTTCGTTGGCCGCGTCGAACGTGCGGAGCAGCTCGCAGCCGAGGAAGGGCTCTTCTGGAGCGAGCTCGACCTCGATGCACAGGACGCCTGGTACGAGCGGGCCAAGGCCAACCTGGGCGGCACTGAGGTCGGCTGAACGCCGTTCCACCGCGAGCCGTTCGGCGGCCGCGGCTACCCTGTCCCTGTGAGCGAGATCGTCCACGTCCATGCGCGCCAGGTGCTCGACTCGCGTGGGAATCCCACGGTCGAGGTCGAGATCGGCCTGGATTCCGGTGCGTTTGGAGCCGCCGCCGTGCCTTCCGGGGCATCGACGGGCGAGCACGAGGCGGTTGAATTGCGCGACGGCGGGGACGCCTGGCTCGGCAAGGGCGTCACGCGGGCTGTCGCCCACGTGAACGGCGAGATTGCCGATTGCGTGACCGGGATGGATGCCCGCGAGCAGCGCGAGGTCGACGGCGCGATGATCGAGCTCGACGGTACGCCCACGAAGTCACGGCTCGGAGCAAATGCCATTCTCGGTGTCTCGCTCGCGCTCGCGAAGGCCGCTGCTGCGGAAGCGGATCTGCCGCTCTACCGCTGGCTCGGCGGGACGAATGCACACGTTCTCCCCGTGCCGATGATGAATGTGATCAATGGGGGTGCGCACGCGCAGAACTCTCTCGACTTCCAGGAATTCATGATCGTGCCGGCCGGCGCCGACACGTTCAGCGACGCGCTGAGAATCGGCGTCGAGTGCTATCACTCGCTGAAGGCTCTCCTCAAGGAGCGCGGGCTCTCGACGGGCGTCGGTGACGAAGGTGGGTTCGCGCCCGATCTCGGTTCAGCGTACGACGTCTGCGAGGCGATCCTCGAAGCCGCGGAACGCGCCGGCCACCGGGACAGGGTCGCCATCGCGCTCGATCCGGCGACGAGCGAGCTCTACCGGGACGGCGCCTACGTTCTCGAGCGCCAGGGTGGAACCCTCGACGGCAACGGCATGATCGATCTCTGGGCCGACCTTGCCGACCGGTTCCCGATCGTCTCGATCGAAGACGGCCTCGCCGAGAACGACTGGGCCGGCTGGCAGACCCTCACCGATCGGCTCGGTGGCCGCCTTCAACTCGTCGGCGACGATCTGTTCGTGACGAACGTCGACTTCCTGCGTCGCGGGATTGCGGAGAAGGTCGGCAACGCGATTCTCGTCAAGGTGAACCAGATCGGCTCGCTGACCGAGACGCTCGACGCGATCGCGCTCGCCCAGCGCAGCGGCTACGCCACCGTGATCTCCCACCGCTCTGGCGAGACCGAGGACGCGACGATCGCCGATATCGCCGTGGCCACGGGGAGCGGCCAGATCAAGACCGGCGCCCCCGCACGCTCCGACCGAACGGCGAAGTACAACCAGCTCCTCCGGATCGAGGATCAGCTCGGGAGTCAGGCCGTCTACCCCGGTTGGGATGCGTTCTCCCTGGCCGCGAAGCCTGCATGACCGCGCACGTTCGCCGCACGAAGATCGTTGCCACGATTGGCCCGGCTTCGTCGTCTCCCGAGGGGATCGCAGCGTTGATTGCGGCAGGCATGGACGGTGCCCGCCTGAACATGTCGCACGGGAGTCACGATGACCACCGCACGGTCGCCGAGCGCGTCCGTGAGGCAGAGGCTGCGTCGGGGCGCCCGATCGCACTGATCGCCGATCTCCAGGGGCCAAAGCTGCGCGTGGGCGACCTTGCCGAGCCGATCATGCTCGAGCGCGGCTCGTCCGTCGTGATCGCGGGTGAGGACGCAGCTCGTGACGACGACATCCCGGTCAGTCCTGCCGTCCTCGGCTCGGTCCTGCGCGTCGGCAACGAGATGCTGATCGACGACGGTCACATCAAGCTGCGCGTGGACGCGGTCGAACGAGGTCGAGCTCGGTGCACCGGCGTCGTTGCCGTGCTCGTCTCCTCCCACAAGGGCGTCAATCTGCCAGGCGTGCCGCTGCCGATCCCTTCGATTACGCGCAAGGATCTCGACGATCTCGAGTTCGGCCTCGAGCTCGGTGTCGATTTCGTAGCGCTGTCCTTCGTCCGGTCGGCCTCCGACGTGCGAGCGCTGCGAACGCTCATCGAGGCGCGGGATTCGAACGCTCGCGTGATCGCCAAGATCGAAAAGGCGGAGGCGATCGCAGCCCTGGACGAGATTCTCGGCGAGTCCGATGCGGTCATGGTCGCACGCGGTGACCTCGGTGTCGAGATCGGAACCGCCGACGTACCGCTCCTCCAGAAAAGGATCATCATTCGTGCCCTCGAGCGCGGACGCCCCGTGATCACGGCGACGCAGATGCTCGAGTCGATGATTCACCAGACGGAGCCGACCCGCGCCGAGGCGTCGGATATCGCGAACGCGATTCTCGATGGAACATCGGCGATCATGCTGTCAGGCGAAACGGCTGTGGGGGAGTATCCGGTCGAGGCGATCGAGGTCATGAACCGGATCGCCTGCGCCGTCGAGCCGAGCCTCAACTACCGTCACGAGATTCCGCACGCAGCCGACGCGCCCACGATCGGCCAGGCGATGTCGAATGCCGCCTGCGACATCGCCGAGGCGCTCGAGGCGACGGCGATTCTCGTACCCACGTTCACAGGCCGAACCGCATCCGGTGTCGCCCGCCTGCGTCCCCGACGTCCGATCATCGCCATCACGCATCAATCTCACTCGCTGCGGCACATGGCCCTCGAGTGGGGCGTCACTCCCGTCGAGATCGCGGAGACTGACGATGTCGAGGACCTCTGGGACCGCGCCCTTGGTGCCGCGCGCGCGAGTGGGATCATCAATGCCGGCGATCGCGTCGTGATCACGGCCGGGACGGCCGTGAACATCCCGGGCTCGACCAACTTGATCAAAGTCGATATCGCGTAGCGGGTTTCCGCGGTCTAATAGCATATCGCGGAAACCCGCTACGCATTCTTCTGCGCGCTTCGCGCGATCCTGAAGTA
>JAJAZN010000189.1 GCA_026785685.1 Thermoleophilia bacterium | reverse complement strand
TGCTCGGCGTCCTCGCCGCGATCCGTGCCGGCCGCTCGGCCGACCACGCGATCTCGTTCACGTCGCTCTCGGTCGTGTCACTTCCCGAGTTCGTGATCGGGTCGCTGCTGATCCTCGTCTTCTTCTCCTGGCTCGGTTGGTTTCTGCCGATCTCGCTCGTCCCACCTGGCGAGAGCCCCCTTTCAAACCCGAGTCAGCTCGTTCTCCCGGTGCTCACGCTGCTCGGCGCATCGCTCGCGGGGTCGATACGCATGGTGCGAGCGGGAATGGTGCAGGCGCTCGACGCGGAGTACGTCCACATGGCCCGACTCAATGGATACCGCGAGCGACTCGTCATCCTCCGCTATGCCCTGCGCAACGCCCTTGCCCCGGCCGTCCAGGTGATCGCGCAGAACCTCCAGTACCTCGTCGGCGGAATCATCGTGATCGAGTACTTGTTCTCCTACCCCGGAATCGGGAAGGAGCTCGTCGACTCTGTTGCAATCCGCGATGTCCGCGAAGTTCAGTCGATCGCGATCCTGATCGCCGCTGTCTACATCGCGATCAACATCGTCGCTGACCTGATCGTCGTGCTTCTCGTGCCAAAGCTGAGGACGAGCCTGTGAGGCGACTCCGGTTCGCACGCACTTCCGGAGGGGCCGTCGGGCTCGCGCTGCTCGTTGCAGTGATCGCGCTCGCTCTGCTCGGGCCGTTCGTCGCACCCAATGCACCCGACGAGCCGATCGGCATTCCGCTTACCGGCCCGAGCGCGGGCTTGCCGCTCGGCACCGATTTCCTCGGCCGTGACGTTCTCTCTCGCGTGCTCTTTGGAGGCCGCAGCGTGCTCGTCCTCGCGGGTGCGGCAACCGTTCTCGCCTACCTGCTCGGGGCCGCGGTCGGTCTCTTCGCCGGGCATAATCGCCGCTTCATCGACGCATTTCTCATGCGTGGCGCCGACGTCGCACTCTCGTTTCCCCCGCTGATCTTTCTTCTGATCCTCGCCACCGGCCTCGGGACGTCGGTCTCGGTGCTCGTCGTCGGTGTTGCTCTCGTACAGGCGCCACTTGTCGCCCGCATCGTCCGGACCGCGACGGCGGAGCAGGCTGTTCGCGGGTTTGTGGAGGCAGCCGTGGCGCGCGGCGAGAGGACAACCGCGATCGTGCGTCGCGAGCTCCTGCCAAATGTCGCACCTACGATCATGGCCGACGTCGGGCTTCGGTTCACGTACTCGATCATCCTCGTGGCGTCCGTGAACTTTCTCGGCCTCGGCCTCCAGCCGCCCTCGTCGGACTGGGCACTGATGATCAGCGAGAACCGGAGCGGTCTCGACCTCAACCCGTTGGTCATCCTCGCCCCTGCCGCACTCATCGCGCTGCTCACGATCGCAGTCAACATCGTCGGCGATGCGATAGCTCGCTCGCTCGGCCGCTCGTCGGTGGAGTCGCCCTAGTGCAGGCAGCGGCACTCGCTCTCGAAGATCTGCGGGTCGAGCTCCCAAACGGCGTCGCGATTGTCGAGGGCGTCTCGATCAGCGTCGCTCCCGGCGAGATCCTCGGCCTGGTCGGCGAGTCCGGCAGCGGCAAGACGACTGTGGCTCTTGCCCTCCTCGGCTACTGCGGCCGTGGCGTCAGCATCACCGGTGGCACGGTAACGGTGGCCGGGCACCGGATCGATACCGCCGACGAGCGCGCCACGCGCCGGCTGCGCGGGAGGATCGTCTCATATGTGCCACAGGATCCTGCGAGTGCGCTCAACCCGGCGTTGCGGATCGGCGCGTCCCTTCGCGACATGATCGACGAGCATCGCGATGCAACGACGGTGGTCGCGGATCCGGCCGTGACACTCGGAGCCGTTGACCTCCCTTCGAACGACGCGTTTTTGCGGCGGTTCCCGCACCAGCTCTCCGGAGGTCAGCAGCAGCGGGTCACGATCGCGGTCTCGCTCACGTGCGAGCCACCGCTCGTCGGCCTCGACGAGCCGACGACCGGGCTCGATGTCGTGACCCAGGCGCGCGTCCTCGACGAGCTCCGCCGGCTCCGTGCAGACCGGGGGCTTGCGATGGTCTACGTCACCCACGATCTCGCCGTTGTTGCGAGCCTCGCCGACCGCGTCGCGGTGATGTACGCGGGTCGGATCGTGGAAGAGGGTGCAACCGCCGATGTTCTGAAGCGGCCGTTCCATCCGTACACGCGCGGGCTCGTCGAGTCGATCCCTGACCATCTTCATCCTCACGCGCTCCAGAGCATGCCGGGAACAACGCCGGGACCCGGCGAGCGGCCGCAGGGCTGCGCGTTCGAGCCGCGGTGCCCACAGCGGCGACCGGAGTGCGTCGAGAGCGTTCCTCCTCTCGAGGCTTCGGCGACCGGAAGGCTGGTTCGGTGCTTCGCCTGGCGGGAGACACCGCTCGTCGTGCTCGAGCCCGTTCCCCGGTCTCCATCCCGCGAGGCCGAGGCGCTGCCGCTTCTTCGCGTCGAGGACCTCGCAGCAGAGCATCGATCGCCCCGCGGCCCGGCCGTTGTGGCGGCCCGCGGGATCTCGTTCTCGCTGGCGCGCGGCGGCTGCACCGCTCTCGTCGGTGAGTCAGGGAGCGGCAAGACCACGATCGCGCGGTGCGTCGCGGGGCTTCACGCACCGACCGTGGGCCAGATCGTCCTGGACGGGACACCGCTCGCCGCCCTCGCTCGCGGTCGAACGCGCGAGGAGCGGCGCAGGATCCAGATCGTCTTCCAGAACCCCTACGACTCACTGAATCCGAAGCGGAGGATTGCCGATGAGATCGCCCGGCCGGCGCGTGTCCTTCGGGGGCTCTCCTCCGGCGAGGCACGGGACGAGGTTGCAGCCCTGCTCGAGCGCGTCCGGCTTCCCGCTCGCGCGGGCAATCGGTTTCCCGGTGAGCTCTCGGGTGGGGAGCGGCAGCGGGTGGCGATCGCCCGTGCACTTGCGGCCGCTCCGGATGTCCTCGTGTGCGATGAGATCACGTCGGCACTCGACGTCTCCGTGCAAGCCGCCGTGCTCGAGCTCCTCCATGAGCTACGCCGCGAGCTGGGCGTAGCCGTTCTCTTCATCTCGCACGATCTCGGCGTCGTTGCGTCGATCGCGGACACGCTGCTCGTGCTCGAGCACGGCCTCGTGTGTGAGGAGGGCGCCACCCCCACCGTGCTCGAGGCGCCCGCGCATCTCTACACCCAGCGTCTTCTGGCCGCGGCGCCCCGACTGCCCGACCCCGGCGAGCTCGAGGTGAGCGC
>JAJAZN010000188.1 GCA_026785685.1 Thermoleophilia bacterium | reverse complement strand
GCGCTCACCTCGAGCTCGCCGGGGTCGGGCAGTCGGGGCGCCGCGGCCAGAAGACGCTGGGTGTAGAGATGCGCGGGCGCCTCGAGCACGGTGGGGGTGGCGCCCTCCTCACACACGAGGCCGTGCTCGTGGGTCGCTGGATCGATTTGGTCGGCACCGCGAAGCCGATCAGCGTCGGCCTGCTCGCCTCGTCGGTCGCAGCTCTGGCGCTCCTACTGCCCGAGCAGGCCACGGTGCTTGCGATCCTGTTCCCGTTGATGTGGGTTCTCTTCTCCATCGTGTTGACACCGGCGACGGTGGTGCTCACGAGCAGCGTCGAGGCCGCCGGCGAGGACGCGTCGTTCGGGTTTGCCATGATGAACCTCGCCTTCGCGCCCGGCGCGATCGTCGGAGCAGTCATGGCCGGCGTCCTCCGTGACCTCAGCGGCGACCTCGCGTCGATGGCGCTCGTCTGCGTTCTGCGCCGGAACAGTGCTCCTGACCGCGCGCGGGATCGTCCCCACGAGTGACGTCCCACGCCCAAGGACGGACGAGGCGTGATCACTCCTCGCCCGGCCATTCCACCGATCATGGAACGATGAGACCGTGAGCATGAATCCGACATCGAGAGTGCGCCTCGGCACGACGTCGCTGGAGGTGACCCTGCTCGGGCTCGGGACGGCACCGCTCGGCGACCTCTACGAAGCCGTCGGGGACGACGTCGCCGAGGCGACGGTCACGACGGCGGTCGAGCTCGGGCTCGGGCTCGTGGACACGGCTCCGCTCTACGGCAGCGGGTCGGCCGAGCGGCGGGTCGGTCGGGCTCTCGCCTCGGTCGACTCGAGCTCGGTCACCGTGGCAACGAAGGTCGGCCGCCTCCTGCGCCACGTCGATGGCGTCGGCATGAGCCCGGCCTTCGACTTCTCGTACGACGGCGTGATGCGGTCGGTCGAGGAGAGCCTCGAGCGACTGGGTCTCGACCGCGTCGACATCCTGCACATCCACGATCCCGACGACCACCACGACGAGGCACTAGCTGGTGCTTACGCGGCACTCGACCAGCTCCGGTCGGAGGGGTCGATCGGCGCGGTCGGCGCCGGGATGAACCAGGCGGAGATGCTGGCGCGATTTGCGCGCGAGGGAAACTTCGACTGCTTTTTGCTGGCCGGTCGCTACACCCTGCTCGACCAGGGAGGGCTTGCGGAACTGCTGCCGCTCTGCGTCGCACGGAACATCGCGATCATCGCCGGCGGCGTCTACAACAGCGGCCTCCTCGCGGATCCGCGGCCCGGCGCTCGGTTCGACTACGAGCCGGCGTCCGCCGCGCTCGTCGCACGAGCCGTGCAACTGCGCGAGGTGTGCGATCGCCACGACGTGCCACTCAAGGCAGCCGCGATCCAGTTCCCGCTCGGGCACCCCGCCGTCGCCACGGTCGTGATCGGCGCCCGCTCGCCGGCCGAGCTGATCGAGAACGTCTCGATGTTCCGCCACCCGATCCCGGGTGAGTTGTGGGGCGAGCTCCGTGCCGAAGGGCTCCTCCCGGAGGAGGTGCCGACGCCCCGATGACCGTCGTTCATCCGCCGTTCGCGAGTCGTCTCGAGCCGGCAGCCCTCGGCGGTGGATTCGAGCTGCCCGACTACTGGGTCTGGTGCGGTGCACCGATCCGGGGCGCGGACGGCCTCTACCACCTCTTCGCCTCACGCGTGCCGAAGGAGCTCGTCTTCCACCCCGGCTGGCTGTACTGCTCGGAGATCGTCCGGGCAGAAGCTGACACAGCAATCGGCCGTATCGCTTTGCAGAGGTGGTGTTGCCCCCGCGCGGCGGCGAGTTCTTCGACGCCCGGTGCACCCACAATCCACACATCCGCAAGGTCGGCGACACGTACCTGTTGCTCTACATGGGCACGACCTACGACGGTCCGACGCCGACGCCGGTGAAGCAAGAGCTCCGGAGCTCGCCCCGTTCCCACGCGACGTGGGCGCGCAAGCGCATCGGCCTCGCCTCGAGCACGAGCGTCCGCGGCCCCTGGAAGCGACTCGACGAACCACTGCTCGAGCCGCGCCCGGGCCAGTGGGACTCGGTCGCGACGACCAACCCTTCACTGTGCCCCTTGCCCGAGGGCACCTTCCTCCTCGCCTACAAGTCGCGGCGGGAGCAAGGCGGCCGACGGCCTCGAGTGGGATTTCGACCAGGCGACACTCGCCTACTCGAGGACTCTCCGCTGGAGCGACGGCCACACCAGCGAGCAGGCGTTCCTCGAGCGGCCGCAACTGCTGCTCGAGGACGGCGTCGCGACCCACCTCTTCGGCGCGACGGCCGAGGGCACGAGCGATGACCACTCCGATGTGACGCGAACCTGGAATGTTGTACTCCCGATCAGCCCCCTGACCGTGCGGTCATGATCGTCGACGCACACCAACACTTTGCCGAGGTCGTCGACACCACGCGCGAGCTCACAGCATCGTTCTCGGAGGAGGAGCGACACATGATCTTCGGTGGAGCCGTCGCTTTCGAAGAACGCAGAGGACGGCTCCGACATCGCCCATCTCGTCGTTCTTTGGGAGGTATGGGCGCGGCTCGGAGACGTGCAGGGCGTCGCGCGCGCCCCCGGCCACGATCCGGAGCCTGCCGTCTGCGACCGATCTTTTTCGGCGTCCTCACTCACGACGCGGAGTATCCCACGAGGCCCCGGCTTGCACTGGCCGGTACTCGACCGTGTACGCGCCGCGTGCAGGAGGCCGAACGCCACCCACGAACCCGGCCGGGTGGACGGATCCAAGGACGGCGCCTGGCGTCGAGAGAATGTGCGCCTTCGGAGCCGACGTAGCGTCGGAAGCTCGGGCCCACTCCGACGGCGCGGCCCGAAGCGTCGGTGGACCGCGGCGTCCGTGACAGTTGGGGTGGTCGTCGCAATCTCATCGTCCGCAGCCACAGCCGCTCCACGAATGCCGGTCGGATTTCATGACGATGCGACGTTCCGATGGGGAGCCGGGGAGGCCGCGGCGCTCACGAGTGCGAGCGCAGCAAACGCGTCCGTGATCCGCACGATCGCAAACTGGCGCTCGATCTCCCCACAGGAGCCACGACAGGCGACGGACTCGTTCGACCGGGCCTACAGATTCAGCAGCCTCGACGATCTCGTGCGGAACGCTCAGAGGAACGGACTCCAGGTGATGATCACGATCTGGGGCACGCCTCGATGGGCGAACGAGAGTCAGGGCCCGAACGTGGCGCCCACACGGCCGAGCGACCTCGAGGCCTTCGGGCGGGCGATCGCCGATCGCTACTCGGGCCGACATCCAGGCTTTCCTCACGTCGGCCGCTACTCGATCTGGAACGAGCCGAACCTGGAGATCTTCCTCACTCCGCAGTTCGGACGGAGCGGGGAGATCGTCAGCCCACGGTCGTACGCCCGGCTCTACCGGGCCGGCCATGCGGGCATCAAGGCAGGCAACGCCTCGGCGCTCGTCGCGATCGGCGAGACATCGAATCAGGGCCGTGACCGACCGCTTCGAGGAGCCGCCGACTCGGTCGCGCCCGGCACGTTCGCCCGCATCCTTGCGCAGGAGCGACACCTCCCGTTCGATGCCTACGCAACACACCCGTATCCGACCCGCCCGAACGCACTGCCAACGGAAAAAGTCCGCTGGCCGAACGTCACGCTCTCCCAGCTGCCGCGATTCGAGAGGTCACTGAACCGGTGGTTCAAACGCAGTGAGATCCCCATCTGGATCACGGAGTACGGCTACCAGACGAAGCCCGGTGACCGATTCGGAGTGACGGAAGCGCAGCAGGCGCGCTACCTCTCGCTGGTGATGAATCAGCTCAAGGCCGACCCACGCGTCCAACTGTTCATCTGGTTTATCTTCCGCGACTCCACACGGGGCCTCTGGCAAAGCGGCCTGACAACCGAATCCGGCCGGGCGAAACCCGCCTATGCAACCTTCCAGGCGCTCGCACAGTCGATGGGCGGACAGGTCGTGAAGATCGCGCCCGGGATCAAGCCCACAATCAAGCTGCCCGTACCGCGTCTCGCCTTCGTCTCTCCCGCCGGTTCGACCATTGGCGTCACCTACCGCGTTTTTCGCGGTACACAGATGGTCGCCATGGGCCAACCAGCACCCCGGCTCCAGATCAACCAGTCCGTCAGCTTCGTCGCGAGCTTCACGCCGGCCCCGCGCCACCGATACAGGATCGAGATCGACGCCGGGGACCTCAGCGGTAATCACGTCCTCGCCACGTACAACCTCCTCACGACGGCTGAACCGGGCACCGGAATCCGGACGCTCTCCGACTCGGCGTCGTGTAAGTCGTCGCCGAGAATGCCGGGGCCAACGAAGCAATCGCAGCGATGCTGATGACCGCCTGCCACCCGAGGGCCTGGTCGACCCGAAATGAACGACCTCCGCTTGCGTCGTCCGGTGATCGCGCCGATGATGCACCGATGCCAAACGCCCTGACTGACGTCACAGCCACCGTCTCTCAGCCATCCCGCTCTAGTCCATGACCTACGCGTTTCCCACGGGAGGGATGCCTCCGTCGAGCGACGATCCCTCGCACGCGGGTGCGATCTTCACGACCACCTACGCCTTCATCCCCGGCAGCGTGATGCGCGACATCGTGGCCAGCGAACTGCCTGCCTGGACTGGCACCCGCGCCTGGATCCTCGCTCGCCCCCTCTCCGGCTTCGCCGAGACGTTTGCCCAGTACGCGGTCGAGGTCGTTCCCGGCGGCGGCAGCGACAGCCCCGAGCCTGACACCGGTGCCGAGGCGGGGATCTTCGTGGCGAGCGGTGAGATGACGCTCACGGTGGACGAATCCCGCAGGATTGTCGGCGTGGGTGGCTACGCCTACATCCCCCCGGGTCACAACTGGACCGTGCGGAACGACGACACGACGGCTCTGCAGTTTCACTGGGTGCGGAAGCGCTACCTGCCGACAGCCGGGCTCGCGAGGCCCGACCCGATCCTCACCTCCGATGCGGAGGTGCCGATCGACTGGATCGACAGCGCCGAGAATTGGGGCACGACACGCTTCGCCGATCCCTCCGACCTGCGCCACGACATGCACGTCAACATCGTCACCTTCGAGCCCGGAGGCCGGATTCCATTCGCGGAGACGCACGTTATGGAGCATGGGATCTACGTCCTCGAAGGAACCGCCGAGTACCTCCTCAATCGCGACTGGTTCTCGGTCGAGCCGGGCGACTTCCTCTGGCTTCGCGCCTTCTGCCCACAGGCGTGCATCGCGACGGGGAGCGGTCGGTTCCGGTACCTGCTCTACAAGGACGTGAACCGGCACCCCGAGCTCGTCGCGCGATGACCGCTCACATTCGGATCGAGCCCCTCGATGCCGCCGAGTTTGCCCCGTACGGCGACGTGCTCGAGGCCACGGGAGCGCCGGACTGGATTATCAACGCGGGGTTGTGCGAGCGCTCCCACGACCGGGCCCGACTCGACTTCGGCCCGGACGGCCGGGCCGGGGTCCGCATCTTTAATGAGGTGCCGCGTTAGCTTCCGCACCCCCTCGAACTAAACGAGCGCCACCCCGCGGGGGCGCCGGC
>JAJAZN010000187.1 GCA_026785685.1 Thermoleophilia bacterium | reverse complement strand
CGGTGACGCCGGGCGTCTACACCAGCACGGTCACCTTCACCGCCGTCTGATCTCCTGACGGAGCACGGATCGTGAACGACGAACGCTGACGGTGGGGGGGGGGGGGGGGGGGGCGGCGGCCGCCCCCCCCCCCCCCCCCCCCGCCGGGGTTTCGGGCCCAGATCACGATGTCCGCCCGAGCGCCGCCAGCACCTCGGCAAGATCCTTGTCGCCCCGTCCGGAGAGGCACACAGCAATGTAGTCCGCGTCGATCTCGTCCACGATGGCAAGCGCGTGGGTGGTCTCGAGCGCCGGAATGATCCCCTCTGTCCGCGAGAGCCGCTGGAACGCATCGAGCGCCTGTTCGTCCGTGCAAGGGAGGTACTCCGCGCGGCCGGTGTCACGCAGGTAGGCGTGCTCGGGGCCGACACCGGGGTAGTCGAGCCCGGCCGAGATCGAATGGGCGTCGGCGATCTGGCCGTCGGAATCGGCGAGGATCGACGAGCGGGAACCGTGGAGGACACCCGTGCGTCCGCCACCGAGCGATGCGGCCCCGGCGGCCTCGACACCAATCAGCCGGACCCCGGGGTCGTCGATGAAGCCGGCAAACATGCCGATTGCGTTCGACCCGCCCCCGACGCACGCGACGACGACCTCGGGAAGGGCTCCCTCTGCCTCGAGCAACTGCTCCCTCGCCTCGCGTCCGATCACCGCCTGTAGCTCGCGCACGATCTCGGGATAGGGAGCCGGGCCGACGCACGATCCGATCACGTAGTGCGTCGTCTCGACGTTCGTGATCCAATCACGGATTGCCTCACTCGTCGCTTCCTTCAGCGTCTTCGTGCCGAACTCGACCGGGACTACGGTGGCGCCCATCAGGTGCATGCGCTCCACGTTCGGCGCCTGCCGCCGCATGTCCTCGGAGCCCATGAAGACGACGCACTCGAGCCCGAACCGCGCGCAGGCTGTCGCGGTCGCGACGCCATGCTGGCCGGCGCCCGTCTCGGCGATGATCCTCTTCTTGCCGAGCCGCTTCGCGAGCACGACCTGGCCGAGCGCGTTGTTGATCTTGTGGGCGCCCGTGTGGTTGAGATCTTCGCGCTTGAGGTAGAGCTTCTTACCGGGCGCGAAGCGCGGCGCGAGCGTGATCGGTGACGGTCTACCCGTATAGGTCCGTCCGAGGTGCTCGACCTCGGCGAGATACGCCGGATCTGCAAGCGCCTCTGCCCACGCTTCGGTCAGCTCATCGAGCGCGGGAATCAGCGTCTCGGGCACGTATCGGCCTCCGTAGGGGCCGTAGGTCTCCATCGTTGTCATGAGCGGGCTGCCTCCACGTATCGCCTCACCTTGTCATCGTCCTTGATTCCCGGTGCCGATTCGAGCGACGACGCCGCATCGACGGCCCACGGCCGCACGGCTGCAACCGCCTCGCGCACGTTCTCCGGCCCGAGACCACCCGCGAGCACCACGCGCCCCTCTGCTTGCGAGGCGCGTACCCAGTGATCGGGATCGGTGCCCTCCCAGGGCAGGTCGAGCAGGCGCGCCACCTCGACGCCTTCGCGCAGCAGCGCAGCTTCGCGACCTCTGACCTTGCCGTCCTCGACCGTGTGTACCTGATCGAGGTCGGCGACGGATTCGCCGCCCTCGCCGACCCACCCCGCAACGGAAAGCATTTCCTCCGGTACTTGCAGCACTTCAGTCGCTGCGCGGGGGCTCTCGGGCACGAGGACGAAGCCGGCAAGATCGGCGCCGGCCTCGACGGCGGCTGCGACGTCCTCCTCGCGCGTGAGCCCACATACCTTGACGAGGGGGCGCGAGAGCAGCTCGCGCAGCTTCGCTCCCGGATCTGCGGCGCGCATCAGGGTCGAGCCGACGAGCACTGCAGCAGCTCCTGCGAGCTCGGCTGCCGCGCCTTGGGCGCGGGTTGCGATCCCGCTCTCGGCGATCGCGATCCGATCTGCAGGGATCCGGGAAACGAGTTCGAGCTGGGCGCGGCGGTCGATCGCGAAGGTCGAGAGATCGCGCGCGTTGACCCCGAGCACGCGTGCCCCGAGCGCGATGCCGCGGTCGAGCTCCTCGGCGTCGTGTGCTTCGACGAGCGTATCGAGACCAAGGGTCGCAGCCACGCGCATCAGGTGCGCGACCTGGGCATCGTCGAGATCGCGGAGCAGCAGCAGCGCCGCGTCGGCGCCCGCGTCGCGCGCAGTCTCGAGATGCTCGTCGGTCGAGAAGAATCCCTTCGCGAGGAGCGGGGCGGTGGTTGCCGCTCGCGCCGCTCGCAGGTCGTCCCACGTGCCACCAAAGCGTTCGTCGACGAGCACCGAGATGGCCGCTGCGCCGGCGGCCGCGTAGGCGGGCGCGATCACGGCCGGATCGGCATCCGGGCGCAGGTCGCCTGCCGACGGCGAACGGCGCTTGATCTCCGCGATCGCACCGAGGCCGGGCTGTGCGAGCGCGTCGTTGAACCGTCCCATCAGCTCGACTCTGCCTTCGAGAAGGTGATGAGCGCGTCGAGGCGGCTCGCAGCTGCTCCTGAGTCGATCGCCGCGCCGCCGAGCCCGAGCCCCTCGCCGAGATCGTCGGCGAGGCCGGAAGCGACGAGCGCCGCCGCCGCGTTGAGCAGCACAGCATCGCGGCGTCCGCCGCGCTCGCCCGCGAGCACGGAGCGAATCGTGGCGGCGTTTTCCGCCGCCGACCCACCGCGAAGCTCCGCGGGGTTCGGCGACTCGATCCCGAGATCGCGCGGGTCGAGCTCCCACTCGGACACGTCGCCGTCGACGACCTCGACGACCAGGCTGGTGCCGTAGGGCGAGAGCTCGTCGAGTCCGCCCGCGCCGTGCACGACGAACGCGTGCCGCGACCCGAGCTGTGCGAGCGCTTCGGCGTACGTGGGTGCGAGATCAGCGGAGTAGACGCCGAAAACTCCGTCGCACGCACCCGCCGGGTTCGCAAGCGGGCCGAGGACGTTGAAGACGGTGCGGATCCCGAGCTCCTGCCTGACTGATGCGACATGGCGCATTGCTGGATGGTGCGCCCGGGCGAACATGAAGCCAAAGCCGAGCTCGTCGATCGAGTGCGCGATCCGCTCGGGCGACTGCTCGAGGGTGATGCCGAGCTCCTCGAGGACATCGGCGGAGCCTGCTGCCGAGCTGGCAGCGCGGTTTCCGTGCTTCGCGACGGCCGCACCGGCTGCTGCGGCGACGATCGCCGCTGCCGTCGAGATGTTGAACGTGCCGGCGCCGTCGCCGCCGGTTCCGACGATGTCGACGACCGGCGAGCGGCTCGGCGTCACCGCGACGACATGCTCGCGCATTGCCTCCGCGAAGCCCGCGATCTCGTCGGCGGTCTCGCCCTTCGTTCGGAGGGCCACGAGGAAGCCGGCGATCTGGGCGGGAGTCTCCTCGCCGTCCATGACGGAGCCCATCAGCTCGCGCGCATCGGCGCGCGAGAGATGGTGCCCATCGAGCAGGAGCTGGATCGCCGGGCCGACGATCACGTTTGCTCCAGGAAGTTCTTCGCCATCGCAGGTCCGAGCGGAGTGAGCACGCTCTCAGGGTGGAACTGGACGCCTTCGATCGGCAGATTGGCGTGGCGCACGCCCATCACCTCGCCGTCCGCGGTGTGCGACGTGATGGTCAGTTCGGCAGGAACCTCGAGCGCGGCAAGTGAGTGGTAGCGCCCGACCTCGACGTCGGTGGGGAGTCCGGCGTAGACGCCGAGGCCGTCGTGCGCGATCGTGCTCGCCTTCCCGTGCAGAAGCGCCTTCGCATGGCCGACCGTCCCACCGAACGCCTCGACGATCGCCTGATGCCCGAGGCACACGCCGAGCGTCGGCATCGTTGGTCCGAGCGCGCGGATCAGCTCGATCGAGACACCCGCCGTCTCGGGGCGGCCGGGACCGGGGGAGACGACGAGACGGTCGTACCCGCCCGAGCGAGCCTCGTCGACCGTGATCGCGTCGTTCCGCACGGTCACGACCTCGGCACCGAGCTCCTCGAAGAGGTGGACGAGGTTGTACGTGAACGAGTCGTAGTTGTCGAGCATCAACAGCTTCATGCGGGGAACTCCACTTCAGCGAGATCGATGGCGGCTTCGAGCGCGGCGAGCTTCTTCAGGCACTCCTCGTGCTCGGACTCCGGATCCGAGTCGGCGACCACGCCGGCACCCGCCTGCAGGTATGCCACGCCGTCGGCGATCACCATCGTGCGCAGGGCGATACAGGCATCCATTGTCCCATCCGGGAGGGAGTACAGCACGGCCCCGCCGTACGGGCCACGCCGGAACCCCTCGAGCTCCGAGATCAGCTGCATTGCGCGAACCTTCGGAGCGCCGCTGACGGTGCCCGCGGGGAAGCACGAACGGAGCACCTCGAAGGGCGTCACGCCGTCGCGCAGCTCTCCGACGACCTCCGAAACGAGGTGCGAGACGTGCGAGAACCGCTCGACCTCCATGTCGCGCGAGACGTGCACGGTGCCTGCCTTGCACACGCGCGAGAGATCGTTGCGGCCGAGATCGACGAGCATGACGTGCTCGGCGCGGTCTTTCTCCGAGGAGAGGAGTCGCTCGACATCGCCCTCGGTCGGCTCGGTTGTGCCTGCGATAGGGCAGAGGCTGGCGCGACCGTTCTCACACGCGACGAGCCGCTCGGGCGAGGAGCCGACGAGCGCAACCCCGTCGAGCTCGAGCAGGAAGAGGTACGGCGACGGGTTCACGCGTCGCAGGGCGCGGTAGATGTCGAGCGGCGAGGCCGACGTCGGGCGTTCTGCCCGCTGCGAGGGAACGCACTGGAAGACGTCGCCCTCGACGATGTGCTCTTTCACGGTCTTGACCATCTCGATGTAGCGCGCGCGATCCGGCGAGCGGCGGATCGGGCCGGCCGTTCCGCGCGACTCGCGTCGCCACGCGATGCCGGCCTCGAGGCGGCCGGCGGTCTCCTCGGCGTCACCCGCGAGCACCTCGGCGACGCCCGCACCGTGGTCGAAGCGGACGAGCGTCTCGCAGACGATCAGGCGGCTCTCGGGGAAACTCCGCCCGTCCGTCGGCAACGCGACCGTGGGCTCGAGCCGCGCGGCATGGTCGTACGCCAGATAGCCCACGATCGGGAGCCCGAGCTCTGCGGCCTCGTCGAACTCGACGATGCGCGAACCTGCTCCCATCCACGAGTTCCGCCCGAGTCGGCCGCGCTCGACCGATTCCAGGATGAAGCTCGCGCTGCCTGCGTCACGCAACCGCAGGTAGGCGGCGAGCGGGGTGAGGAGGTCGGTGTTGATCGTTGCCGTCATCGTTTGTCTCTGGTTTCGGGATTTAGGGTACGAAAAAGGCCTCCGCGGAGGCCCTGGTCGGCGAAACGGGTTGTCGTCGCGCCTCAGCGCACGCTCCCGCATCGCCCGTGGCGCCACCAGCCGAGGTCTCGTGCGAACGTCATGACCTGACTGTACCGGCTGGGTTCATGCTGCGGCAAGGCTCCTAGACCCCCCGCGGCGCCGCGTCGTCGAGGACGGAGCGCATCAGGTCGCGGATCGAGAGGATCCCGACGACCTTTCCCGTGTCGACGACCGGGAGGTGGCGGAAGCCACCGTGGATCATCAGCACAGCGGCGTGCTCGGCCGTGTCGTCCGGCTCGATCGTCTCGGGGCCGCGTGTCATGAAGTCCCCGACGACGGCGTCCGGGGTGAGGCCGTGGGCGACGGCGCGCAGTACATCTCGCTCGGTGAAGACGCCGACGAGACGATCTCCCTCGAGAACGAGGATTGCCCCGACACGGCGGTCGTTCATGCTGCGGACAGCGTCCTCGAGGGACGCGTCCGCCTCGACCGTGAGCAGGTCGCCCGCCATGATGTCCGAGACGCGATGCATCGGAGGAGTGTAGGGCCTCACGCCCTCGGTTCCAAGTAGCCTTCGATCATGACGATCCCGCCCCTTCTCGAGGAGCTACTCCTCGCTCACGGTGTATCGGGCTCCGAGGATGCCGTGCAGGCGATCGTCCGCCGCGAGGCCGAGGCGCTGGGGGCCGAGATCACGACGGACGTACTCGGCTCGACCATCGCGCGCGTGCGCGGTTTGGATCGGGTCGACTCCTCTCATTGTTCGCGCACGCGGATCAGATCGGGATGGTGATCCGCGGGGCGGGCGACGATGGGCTACTCAAGGTTGCCTCGCTTGCAAGCTGGCGCGCCCAGGATGCGCACGGCCAGCGCGTCCGCATCATGACCGCTGCGGGTGAGGTGCGCGGCGTCGTCGTGGCGCCTCACGAGGGCGAGATCACGTGGCAGGCGCTGCGGATCGACATCGGCGCGCTCGATCGCGAGTCGGCGCTCCAGCTCGTGCGACCCGGTGATGGTGTTGCTCTCGTCGGGCCTCCCGAGGAGCTTCCCAATGGGTGCGTGCTCTCGGGCGCGCTCGACGACCGCGTGGGAGTCTTCGCCTGCCTCGAGACACTGCGACGAGTCGCTGCGGATCCGCCCGACTGGGACGTTGCAGTCGTTGTCTCGGTGCAGGAGGAGACGGGCACGCACGGAGGAGCCCGCACGGTCGCGGAGCGACTCGCCCCGGATGTGGCGATCGCGGTCGATGTCACGTATGCGGGAGACGCGCCCGGAACCGCCCCGTGGGGCGACGTTCGTCTTGGCGGCGGCCCGAGCGTCTTCCGGGGCCCGATCGTCAGTCCAGTCGTGGGAGACGGACTGCTCGCAGCCGGGGCCGCCGCCGGGATCGAGCTGACGATCGAGTCCGGGAGCACGACCTACAGCGATGCCGACGACGTCTTCTCTGCCGCCGGGGGTGTCGCAACCCAGATCGTCTGCATCCCGCTGCGTTACATGCACACAGCCGGTGAGATCGCGCAGCTCACGGACGTCGATGCCACATCGCGGCTGCTCGAGGCGTACGCCCGGTCGCTCTCGGCCGAGTCGTCGTTCCTCCGCTAGAGCAGCTGCCTCGAGCATTCCACGCGGTACCCTGAATGCGATGAGTCGCTCCGTCATCGTCTCTGCTGTCCGGACTCCGTTTGGCCGGCTCGGTGGCTCACTCGCGAAGCATCGCTCGACGGAACTCGGCGCGATTGCGATCAGGGCGGGCCTCGAGCGGTCCGGCGTCGACCCGGTCGAGGTCGGGTACGTCGTCATGGGGCAGGTGCTCCAGGCAGGGGTCGGACAGGCGCCGGCGCGCCAGGCTGCGATCGGTGCCGGGATCCCGATCGAGGTTCCGGCCGACACGATCAACAAGGTCTGTGCATCGTCGATCCGGGCGATCGCCCTTGCCGACCTGATGATTCGCTGCGGCCAGCATGACGTCGTCGTGACAGGCGGGATGGAATCGATGTCGCAGGCGCCGTACCTCCTGCCCAATGCGCGGTTCGGCTACCGGCTCGGACACGGCGACCTGATCGACCACATGGTCTTTGACGGGCTGACGTCGACCTTCGACGGCGACCACATGGTCGTGCAGGCGTCGCGTGTCTCCCGAGAGCTCGAGATCACCCGCGAGGCGCAGGACGTTTGGGCGGCGCGCTCGCAGGCTCGTGCTGCTGCTGCGCAGGACGCTGGGCATTTCGCGGAGGAGATCGTTGCCGTGGGCGAGGTCGAGCTCGACGAGGCGATCAGGCGCGACACGACGGTCGAGACGCTGGCGGCGCTCGAGCCGATCTTCGACCCCGAGGGAACGACGACTGCGGGCAACGCTCCGGGCGTGAACGACGGTGCCTCGTGCGTTGTCGTGTGTTCCGAGGCGTACGCTCGCTCGCGGGGCCTCGATGTGCTCGCGACGATCGTCGGCCAGGCGACTGTGGCCGACGACTTTGCCTACTTGGCCCGCACGCCTGCCAACGCCGGCGCCCTGGCGCTCGCTCAGACGGGATGGACATCTGCCGACCTCGCTCGCGTCGAGATCAACGAGGCGTTCTCCTCGGTCGCGAGCAACTCGACGCGCATGCTCGGCGTCGACGAGGGCATCGTCAACGTGAACGGCGGCGCGGTCGCACTCGGGCACCCGATCGGCGCCTCCGGCGGCCGGATCGTGACGACTCTCGTGCACGAGCTGCGTCGCTCGGGCGGCGGTGTTGGCCTCGCCGCGATCTGCTCGGGCGGGGGCCAGGGCGACGCGCTCCTGGTCGAGGTCTGATGTGGGCAAGGGGGCGTGGCGGGGAGGGCCTGCGCCACGCAGCGTGTTCGGCTTGATCGACGTGAAGGCCGGTTGCCTTGGTGTTGATCGAGACGGACGCGATGCGCCGTGTGCAGGGTCTGCGCCGCGAGCGCCCATCGCCCGCCTCAGACCTCGTGGTCTGATCCGCGCGGTGCTCATCGGGCTCCTCGGAGCACTTCTCTTCACCGGCGCTGCGCAGGCATACACCTGCCCCGAGATCCCGATCGACCAGCGAATTGAAGCCGCAGAGGCGGTATTCGTCGGGCGTTCGACCGGCTTCACGCCCGTTCCCGGCGACGGGATCCCACAGCGGCTCTATCGGTTCGAGGTCGACCAGGAGGTGAAGGGCGACGTGGGGAGGACGGTCGACGTTCGCATCCCGGTGAAGCGGAGGAACGGAGGGCAGGTGGTGACCCCCGATGTTGCGGCGGGCATTCTCATGAATCGCACGGGCGGCGGCTGGTTCACAACGCGATGCGGCATCACCGATCCAGGTGTCGTCCTCGCCGAGGTCGACCAGCAGAAGGGCAACCCGATCCGGCTCCTGATCGGCATCCTCATCCTCGTCGCGGTGCTCACGTACTCGATTCGAAAGGTGAAGCGACGCGACCCACAAGCTACTCTCCGGCGATGAGCTTCGAGCGCGTTCTCGTCGTCGGTGCCGGCCAGATGGGCGCCGGAATCGCCCAGGTCGTCGCCGCATCGGGCCGAGAAGTGCTGCTCCACGATCCCTTCCCCGGTGCGGTGGAACGAGGGCTCGCCGGAATGCGGAAGAGCCTCGAGAGGCTCGAGGCGAAAGGAGGAGCTCCGGCGGCTGACGTGCTCGGTCGCGTGAAGGAGAGCGCCGATCTCGTCGCAGCTGACCTGATGATCGAGGCGATTGTCGAGGACCGAGCCGCGAAGGAGGAGCTGTTCCGCAAGGCGGACACAGTCCTGCCGGACGGCGCGATCCTCGCCTCCAACACGTCGTCGATCCCGATCACGACCCTTGCAGCCGTGACGACGCGGCCCGAGTGCGTGATCGGCATGCACTTCTTCAACCCGGTGCCGATGCTCGAGCTCGTCGAGGTGATCCGCGGCCTGCAGACATCCGACGAGACAGCCGCGGAGATCGTTCAGCTCGCTCGCGACCTCGGCAAGGTGCCTGCCGAGGCGCACGATTTTCCCGGTTTCGTCTCGAACCGGATTCTGATGCCGTTCCTCAATGAGGCCGCCTACGCCCTGATGGAAGGCGTCGCCGAAGCGGAGGCGATCGACACGATCGCGAAGCTCGGTTTTGCGCATCCACTCGGTCCACTCGCGCTCGCCGACCTGATCGGGCTCGACACGTGTGTGGCGATCATGGACGTGTTGCACGAAGGCCTCGGCAATCCGAAGTACGCGCCCTGCCCGCTACTGCGCCAGTACGTCGCTGCAGGGCGACTCGGTCGGAAGAGCGGGCGCGGCTTCTACGACTACGCATGAGCGACGTCGACCCGCGGCTTCGCGCGCACTTCAGGATCGGGGAGCCTTCCGACGAACGCTTCGTCGAAGCAGCGTTTGAGCTCGTTCTCCGTCGTCCTCCGGATCCCGACGCGCGAGAAATCGCTCTCTCCCGTTTTGCCGACGGGACGCTCTCCCGAGCCGCCTTGCTCCACGATCTCGTCACTGCCCCGGAGTTCGATCGCGTGCGCCAGCTCGATGACGTGATCGCCCTTGCGCGCGGCGCCCGCAAGAGAGGGGAACGGCCGCGGCATCTGCAGGCCCCGCCCGGGACTGACGAGCGCCTCGTCGAGGTTCCCTGGGTTCTCTCCCGGCTTCGCTCGGGGCGCGTGCTCGAGGTCGGATATGCGTTCGCCGAGCCGGCCTATCTCGCCGGTCTCGTCGAAGCTGCGCCGGGTGAACTCGTCGGCGTCGATCTCGCCGTGGCAGAGGTGCCAGGATTCGAGACCGTTGCCGCCGACGCACGCGAACTCCCGTTCCCCGATCGCTCGTTCGACCAGATCCTGCTCGTCTCGACGCTGGAGCACATCGGGGCGGACAACGAGCTCTACGGCTCACAGGCCGCGCCGGACGCAAACGGCCGCGAAGCGGCGCTCGGGGAGCTTCGCCGTGTCCTCCGGCCGGACGGCAGCCTCCTCGTCACGGTGCCCCTTGGTGAGCCCGGGGATCACGGCTCGTTCAGGCAGGACGACATCAGCGGCTGGACGCAGCTTCTCACCCGAGCCGGGTACTTCGTCGAGGAGCAGGAAGCGTACGAGCTCGGCGACGAGGGTTGGCGCTCCGCTCCCACGTTCGAGGCTCGGGGCGTCATGTACGGCACGCGCGGGCCGGCGGCATCGGCTGTGCTCTGTCTGGAGCTCAGCCCGCGGCGCCTGCGACGACTCGTCTCCCCCGATGGTGTCCGACGCACGGCACGGCGCCGACTTGGGCCGCGCTACAGGCGGCTACGGGGCGTATAGCCTGGATCCACCGTTTTGCGTGATCGCGAGGCGCTCGTCGGGGTCGTCAGGACGTGGGGGGATGGGGCCGCGCAGGCCGGTGGCCTG
>JAJAZN010000186.1 GCA_026785685.1 Thermoleophilia bacterium | reverse complement strand
CGGCGACGGACGGCGCTGTTTTGAACCCCCCAATGGCCCCTTTACGGGGGGGCGGGCGGGGGGGGGCCCGTTGGGGGGGGGTGTGGGGGTGGCGTTTTTGCCGGGGGCCCCCAACCCGCGCCCATGCTCGTTTGACCTCGTCCACGATCGAGTACGCGAGCGGGCCGCCGGCAGAGCGGGCTGACAATGCCCGTTCGCTCATCGTCTTCTTGTGCGTCCCCCTCGCTCTGCTCGGCGGAGGTCCTCGATCCGGCGACGATCCTGCTTCGTCGGCCGCGCTCCGAGATCGGCGCCGAGTGGGCGGGAGAGCTTCAGCTCTGCCGATCGCCGTTCGCGGGCGGCGAGGGAATCAGGCGTCTCGTCGTAGAGCGTCTTCGCCACCGTCGCGGAGCCGCGCTTGTCGGCAACGTCACGTACGACGAGCGTCCACGCGAGCTGCCCGATTCGGAGGTCAATCGTGTCGCCTGCCCGGACCTCCTTCGCAGGCTTCACGCGCGCGTCGTTCAGATGGACGCGCCCGCCGAGGACGGCGTCGGTTGCTGCGCTACGGGTCTTGAAGAATCGTGCCGCCCAGAGCCACTTGTCGATGCGGACCGTTTCCACCGCTCCGTCGACCTAGAGCAGCGGGATCACGACGGTGACGATGACGATCACGGGAAGGAGCATGGTCGGGAGACTATCGGTCTGGAGGCTCCGCGGAGCGGCGAGCCTCTGTCCCCCATCTGGGTGAAACTTGCTCCCCCATCTGGCGATTTCCCTCACCCTTCGTAGAGTGCGTCACATGGGGATGAAGGAAGGGAAGGCTGTGCCCGAGGGCTGCGACTGCTGTGGGCACGACGCCGAGGATTGCGGGATGCTCGAGTCCGGGTGGGTAAGCGACGCGCATCTCCTCGTAGGCGGCGGGGTCTACTGCCGGGCATGTGCGCATCTCCTCCGCCTCGTTCGCCTGGACGAGGAGTGCGTGTGGTGTGACGAGCCGATGGTCGAGGAGGAAGCAGCCGAGGCCCGGGGCTGGGTGTACTACGCCGACGAGCTCGGAGACCTCCATCCCTGCTGTCCGTCGTGTCTTGCGGGAAACTTCGGCATCACCGCTCGGGTGTCGCTCGGCCGCGACGAGTAGCCCGGACAATAGGCTGAAGCGTCCCTGTTTCCACCCTCGAAATTGAGGCGCTCGCTCCCTGGTCGCAGGGGAAGCCGTACCTCTTCTCAGGCTTAGCCGGTCGCCAGGGTTCCAACCGGGGCACCAACCAGGCGTCCCGCAACTCCACCCATCACGCGGTCAGCAGAGTTCAGTTGCTGCTCGGGTTTGGTGGCATCAGGGCGAGCACCGCGAACGCGCCGCCCTTGCGGCGCAGGACGGCACTCCAGAGGTGGTCGGGCTCGGCCGTGAAGACGTCGTCGGGGATCGCCGGCTCGAGGATCCACGACTCCTCCACGATCTCCTCCTCGAGCTGATTCGGCCCCCACCCGGCGTACCCGGCGAAGACCCGGGCGCGACTCAGGCTGACAATGTCGGCGGCCGTCTCGATCTCGCCCGGAAGAAACCCGATCGACCCGAGCACGAGCGCCGCGGCCTCGGTCGTGTCACCGAAGTCGCCGAGGACGACGATTGCCTGTGGTTGCACCGGACCACCGACATGCACGAGTTCCCACTCGTCGACCAAATCGGCGAGGGGAGGAACGGCATCTGCCACCGACACGGGCGAGGGACGATTGAGAATCACACCCATCGCCCCCTCCTCGCCGTGCTCACCGACGAGGATCACGCTCCGGCGGAAGTTCGGGTCGAGCAGATCGCGGCCGGCGACGAGGAGCTGTCCACGGAGCGATTCCACCGCACCATTGTGACGGTCGCGACAGCGACCGGGAACGTAGGATCACGTGGATGCGACCGAGCCGCGAGATCCATCTGGCTGCCCGCCCCCAGGGGATGCCGGATACCGGCGATTTCGTGCTCGTCGAGGTCGGCGTGCCCGAGCCTGCCGACGGCGAGGTGCTGATCCAGAATGCGTACATCTCCGTTGATCCGTACATGCGTGGGCGGATGAACGATGCGAAGTCGTACGTGCCGCCATTCGCGCTCGGAGAGGTCATGACGGGCGGGGCTGTGGGGCGGGTCGTCGCGTCGCAGAACGATCGCTTCAGGGAGGGCGCATGGGTAGTGCACAACCTTGGCTGGCGCGAGTTCGCGCTCTCCGACGGGAAGGGACTCCTGCCGTTCGACACAACAGCGGCCCCTGCATCGACCGGGCTCGGAGTGCTCGGTATGCCCGGCCTGACGGCGTACGTCGGGTTGCTCGACGTCGGTCGCGTAGAAGCCGGTGAAACGGTGTACGTCTCGGGCGCCGCGGGAGCGGTCGGGTCGGCGGTCGGTCAGATCGCGAAGCTGAAGGGCTGCCGCGTGATCGGGAGCGCCGGCTCGGCGGAGAAGGTTGCCTGGCTGAAGGAGATCGGCTTCGACGAGGCGTTCGACTACCACGACGTTCCGGCCCGCGAAGCCCTCGGCGAGGGAATCGACGTGTATTTCGACAACGTGGGTGGGTCGACGCTCGAGGCAGCACTCGCCGCGCTTCGCTTGCGCGGCCGCATCGTCGCGTGCGGAGCGATTTCTCAGTACAACGCGACGGAGCCGCCAGTGGCACCGCGAAACCTCTTCCTCGTCGTCACGAAGCGGCTGCGGATGGAAGGATTCATCGTCTCCGATCACTTCGACCGGATGGCTGCGTTCCTCAACGAGGTTGCGCCTCACGTACGGGATTGCAGCCTGCGGTATCGCGAAACGGTCGTCGACGGTATCCAGAACGCCCCCGCGGCCTTCATCGGCCTGCTTATGGGCGAGAACATCGGCAAGATGCTCGTGCGGGTGGGGCCGGACGATGCGTAGGCTGCAGCGATGAGCTGGCGTTGCCGAGTCTTCGGGCACAAGGTGCCGAAGGCGCGCTGGTTCTTTCTGACCGAGCGCTTCCAGCAGTGCGAGCGCTGCGGCGAACGCGTGCCGTCAAAGTAGAGGGAAAGCGCACTAGGCCATCGACTCGCTGGCGGAGAGGAAGCCGCGGGGCGTCAGAATCCGCAGCCGGTCGAGCTCGAGCGCGAGGAGTGCGGTGTCACCCGTGACGATGACGGGGGCACCGGCAGCGAGCGCGAGGGCGACGAGGTAGTCGTCGTCGGGGTCGTTCGGGACGTGGCGCGCGGGCGGGCCGTCATCGACGAGAGTTGCGTCGGATCGAATCACGGCGAGGAGGTCGGTCGCAGCGTCGGGGGCGATCCTGCGCGCAATGTGCTCTCGCCGGAGCACGGGCTCGAGCTCATGGAGCAGTGCAGCAGAGACGACAAGCTCGTAGAGACCATTTTCCCACGCGCGCAGGACATGTGCAGGCAAGCTGTCTCGCCGGAGGAGCGCAGAGACGAAGACGTTGACATCGATGACGACGCGGAGCATGAGCCTCTAGGACGCGCGTCGCTTCTGACGCCTCTCTTCGCGGACTTCTCGTTGGGCTTGGAGCGCGAGCTCCATCGCCCCGTCCTCGGAGAGGTCGTCATTCCTCGCCCACGACCGTTCGAGGACCCCGCTCAGCAGCTTGCCACGCAGCGCTTCCTCGACGAGGTCCGAATCCTTGATCCCGCGCCGTGCAGCCGAGACGCGCATCGAGCGCGCGATCTCCGGGCTGAGATAGACGGTGAGCTTCTCCTTGGCCATGTTTACATTGTACAGGTATGACGCCATAACGCTATGATGGCAGCGGGCTTGATCACCCGCAAGTGGCTTCTTTGGACAGATTCCGTCTCGGCCTGGATCCACCGTTTTGTGCGGGCGTGAGCTCGCCAGGCCGCTTCCCGTCCGGGTGGGCACCGTTTGTTCGGGCTCTGGTTCTGCCCACCCGACCGGTGCGCTCCGTGGGGGATGGGGCCCCACAGGCCACCGGCCTGCGCGGCCCCATTCCTACACGTCCCGACGACCCCGACGAGCGCCTCACGATCACCCAAAACGGTAGACCCAGGCTCAGTCGTCGATCGCGGCGCGCACTGAGGCGACGTAGGCACGCAGCGCCTCGGGGCCTTCTTCGGCGACCTGGACGGCCTGCGAGCCGACGACGATGCCATCGGTGAGATCAGCAGCTGCACGCGCCTGCTCCGGGGTCGAGATCCCGAAGCCGGCGTAGAGCGGGACATCGGTCAGAGCACGGGTGCGGGCAGCGAGACCGGCAAGCGCGTTGGAGAGTTCGGTACGCGCGCCGGTCGTGCCGGTCAGCGTGACGAGGTACAGCCACCCGTCGGTCTCGGCGGCGGCGATCGAGATGCGCTCATCGGTGGACGTAGGGGCAACGAGCTGGATCCGGCGCAACTCGGGCCGTGAGCCTGCAGCGGTGTCGGCGATGATGAAGCTCGTCGCACCGGCGGCCCGCGCGTCGGCCTCGAAACGCCCCCAGCCGTAGGCCTCGAGCAGTGACGCGTAGGTCATCGGAATCAGCGGCGTGTCGCCGACGAGGGCACGCGTTGCGGCAAGGCACTCGAGGCAGGCGGCAGTACGCATGCCGGCGGCGAGCGCCTTCTCGGCAGCCGCGCGAATCACGGGGCCGTCTGCGAGCGGGTCGGAGAAGGGGAAGCCGATCTCGATGATGTCCGCGCCCCCCGCGACCGCCGCCTCGGCGAGGGCAGGCGTTTCGGCGCCTGCCATCAGGTAGATGACGAGGGTCTTGCTCACGACGAGCGCTCCCACCCCGGCGACCGGCTGAAGCCGGCCACCGGGCGCTGCTGTGGTCGCGTGGCTGGCT
>JAJAZN010000185.1 GCA_026785685.1 Thermoleophilia bacterium | reverse complement strand
CCTCCCATGCCGGCGCCGCGATGGCGGCCGACGGCGTCGATCTCGTCGATGAAGATGATGCAGGGGCTTGCCTGCTTGGCCTGCTCGAAGAGGTCACGGACGCGAGAGGCACCAACGCCGACGAACATCTCGACGAAGTCGGAGCCGGAGATGGAGAAGAACGGCACACCGGCCTCGCCTGCCGTCGCGCGTGCGAGCAGAGTCTTGCCCGTGCCGGGAGGGCCGTAGAGGAGGACGCCCTTCGGGATGCGCGCACCGAGCGCCTGGAACTTCTTCGGATTCTCGAGGAACTCCTTGATCTCGTGCAGTTCCTCGACAGCCTCATCGGCGCCGGCAACATCTTTGTAGGTCACCTTTGGCGAGTCGGGCGACATCCGCTTCGCCTTGCTCTTACCGAAACTCATCACCTTCGAGCCGCCACCTTGCATCTGGTTCATCAGAAAGATCCAGAAGCCGACAAGAATCAAGATCGGCAGCAGCCCGGTGAGGAGCGCGACCCAGGTCGAGGAGCCCGTGCCCTTCGAGTCGAACTTGATGTTCTGCTTCTGAAGCAGGTTCTGGAACTCGGTCGCGGACTGGGGCGTCGGATAGTTGACCTTTACCTTCGTCCCCGAGTCGAGCGTGGCGTTGATCGACTGCCGATTCGGGTTGAACTTGACCTCGCTGACGTTCCCCTGCTCGGCCTGCGTGATCAGCTGCGAATACGTGAGCTTGGTCGCACTGTCACGTTTCGGGATCAGCGTCTGGCTCGCGAGATACACGAGCACGACGATGACGACGAGGGGGAACAGTGCACTGCGGAAAAAGCGGCTCACGAGTACGAAGGAGGGTAGCAGCGTGCTCTCCGGCTACGCCGCGGTGCAGCCCGCGTTCACCAACCCCTAATGAGGTGCCCCCGGGATCAGATCCGGGTGCAAGACTCCGATATAGGGGAGATTTCGGTACCTCTCGGCAAAATCGAGGCCGTAGCCGATCACGAATCTGTTGGGGATCTCGAAGCCGACGTACCGAACCGGAACGTCGATCTCGCGCCGCTCGGGCTTCGTCAGGAGGGTGCAGACCTCGAGCGAGGCGGGCTTCCGTGCCTGAAGGTTGCGCATCAGGTACGAGAGCGTGAGGCCGGAGTCGATGATGTCCTCGACGACGATTACGTTGCGGCCGGCGATGTTGATGTCGAGGTCTTTTAGAATCCGCACGACGCCCGACGAGTCGGTGGCCGCACCGTAGCTCGAGATCGCCATGAAGTCGATCTCGCAGGGGATCGTGAGCTGGCGCATCAGATCGGCCATGAAGAACACGGCGCCCTTGAGCACTCCGACGAGCAAGAGGTCGCGCCCTGCATAGTCCACCGAGATCTCGGCCCCGAGGGCGGCGACGCGCTCCTTGACCGACGTCTCGTCGATCAGGATCTCGCCGACGCCGTGACTCACTTCGCTCAACTGCTCCTCCTCGCTTCGACTGCGTCTTCCCAGCCCGGTGCCGCTGCGATCCCGGGGACGGCGACAACCACGTCTTCGCACACGACGATTGGCCATGTCTCTCGCTCGGCCCTTGGCACTTTCGCATCCACGAAGAGATCCTGCACTTTCTTGCGGCGGCCCGCCAGATGATCCCCCGGTCGGCGGGTTCGCACCTCGAGACCGTCCCGCCTGGCCTCGAGCGTCCAGGGGCCCCACTCGAGCGTGCCCTCGAGCCGCAACGTGTCGTACTCGCGGACGGCCCGTACGCCGTTCCCGAGGTCGGCCGACCGGGAGCCAGCCCGCGAAGAAAGCAGCTCGACGAGCGACGCCTCCATCCCCCGCGGGAGCGATGGACGCGCCTCTCCGAGCGCACGCAGGTTCGCATCGACGCCGGGATGGATGCGGCGGAGGAGCGGCAAGATCTCCTCGCGGATCTGGCCCCGGGTCGTGTCGGGGTTCGTGGCGTCGATCCTCACGTCGAGGCCGTTCTCTTCGCAGTAGGCGACTGTCTCCTCGCGCGTTACGTCGAGCAGCGGGCGAACGACGCCGTCCTCGCGACGCACTTTGATTCCGCGCGTCGAGCCGCTCGAGACGATGCGGTAGAGCACGGTCTCGATCTGATCCGTCGCAGTGTGCCCGGTGGCACGCAGGCCGCAGGCCTGCGTGACTGCGTAGCGAAGACTGCGCATCGCAGCCTCTGTGGGGACGGGCTCGACGCGGACAACGCGGGCATCCAGTGTCGTCGCGCAGTGCTCTGCATCGGCATCGGCATCGGCGCCCCGGACGCCGTGATGAACGTGGACGGCCGACACGTCGTAGGCCAGCGCGCGGAGCGCGTGCCAGAGACACGTCGAATCGGCTCCGCCGGATACGAGGCACGTCACGGCCCCGCCCGGAGGCACGAGTTCGTGTGCGCGCACGAACGCTTGGATCCGGGACGTCAGCGGTGGAGCCACGCTCACAGTGTGACTGACGCTGCGGTGAGAGCACACCCTGTCCCGGCGCCTCGGAGTCTGCGTGCTGACGAGGGATGAGCGCCTCGACGTCCGAACGCGCCCTGGGCACTCGATCACACGGGGCGAGTTAACAGCCTGGAGATCATTCTTTCACCCGATCGTCACACCATTCTGCCGATGCCCGCCCTCTGCGTCGATGTCGGCCGTACGCCTTTGCTGCTGTCGAGTCAGCGACATCGACCCTCATGCGCCCCGCGCAGAACTCGCTTCTGTCGGCCCTGTCACGGACACCGAAGGAGCTCACCTCGACCAACCTCGCGCTCTCGGTGATCGAGAGCGGGGGCGTGTTCCTTGTACCACTCATTGGCGCGGTTCTCCTCAGCGGCGGAAGCGTCGGTCTCGTCCTCGTCGCGTCCGCGGGGGCGTACCTCGTCTCAACGCTCCTGTTGCTCCCTGTGAAGGTTCCAGAGGCGATCTCCTCCCCCACGCCCTTGGCGTCCTCCAGACCACGTTCGTGATCAGCGTGGCGACCGGAACCCTGCTCGCACCGCTACTCGTTGCGCATTTCGGCATTCGGGGGGGCGCTCCTTGCGACCGGCGCATTCCTCCCGGTGCTCGCGATCGCGCTCAACCGCCAACTCCGCCGTCTCGATGCCTCCTCGGTGAAGAACCCCGCACTCGTGGAGTTGCTGGGCCGGATCCCGATTTTCGCTCCGCTCCCGGAGTCGGCGATCGAGCACCTCGCATCGTCGCTCACAGCCAGGGCCTTTCCTGCCGGTGCCGTCGTCTTCTCCCAGGGAGAGCGCGGCGACAGGTTCTACATCATCGAGTCCGGGCAGGTCGACGTACTGACCGACGGGATCTCCGTCGCGACTCTCGGCTCGAGCGACTCCTTCGGAGAGATCGCACTGCTTCGGGACGTGCCTCGAACCGCAACGATCCGTACGCTCACAGACGTGCAGCTCCAACGACTCGATCGGGCACGATTCACCGGCACCGGCACGGGGAACAGCACGAGCGCAGACGCAGCCGACGCGGTCGTCGGCTCCCGACTCGGCCTACGCAGCGGGTTTACCGCGGTCTAACGACGGTCGAGAGCTACGAGCTCTTTGGCTTCAGCGTCGAGGCGTCCGCCACCTGATCCGCAGGCGGCAGGTCGAGCTCGAGCGGCGTGCCGTAGTCGTACAGCTCGACGACGAACGACGCCTTGACCGACTCGTCGGAGCCGGGCATCTTTGTGTCGAGGTCGATCGAGAGCTTCCTGATCCGCTGGTCTTCGTCGATCCAGACGTCGAGCGGCAGCTCGGTGAGCCCGGCCTGACGGGCAGCCTCTTCGACGCCACCGAGAGCCTTGCGCTGCTCTGCCGGCACGAGCTCGGTGAGCTTCGCAGGATCGAGCGTAGCGCGATAATGGCTCGTCTCGACGCCCCGCACCTCCTCCCTTCCGACCGACTCGATCGAGCCGGAGACCGCCTTCAGGAAGCCGAAGATGTCGCGTGGATCCATGCCGCTCAGGGAGCCGAACTGGTCGAGGCCAGACGTGTCGGTCTTCGAGAAGTCCTCGGCGTTGCCCTTGACCCAGGTCTTGCCGTCCGGCAGCTCCTTCGCGATCAGCGGGAAGTTGAGGTAGACGACATCGCCGTCCTGGATCGCCTTGAGCTTCCAGTCGCCCGGGTCTCCGAGGTCACCGGTGACCTTGCCACCGAGGCTCGAGCCGACCTGCTGCATCAGCTCGGCGAGGGACGAGAGGTCGATCGTCATCTGCGAGCGCTTGGCGGGCGTGTCGAAGCCGCCCTCGGCGCTGAACGAGAGCGACCCGTTGGCGCCGGGCACGGGGAGGCTCATTTCGAACGTCAGCGCGAACTTCGCCGTATCGGCGGAGGCGCTCGTCTTCGCAACCTGGGTCAGGCTCGCGAGCTCGGGGATCGACCCGCTGGAGCCACCGCAGCCCGCAGCCACGAGAGCGAGCGCGGCGACGACTGCCGCGAGGAGGGTAAAGCGTCGCACGGTCATACCAGGGTACCCATCGACGCCGACGTCTCTCGGCTCATCCACCAAACGGGGTATCGGCGAATCGTGGCGCCTCCGCCCAGCCACGCAGCACCTCGGCCGCGAGGTGGACTGCATCGCGCTCCAGACGGAATGGCGTCGCGTGGGCCACCTGCGCGAGGCGAGCAGCGGGGAACCTGCCGTCCGAAGCATCGATCACGTACCTGATCGGCAGGGCGTGGCTGACCACGAGCAGCGTCTCCTCCGGTCGGGCGAGCAGAACCGACAGAGCGTCCGCGAAGCGGCGCGCCGCGTCCGTCCTGCTCTCGCCACCGCCGGGGCAGGGCTCGTCGGGCTCGTTCTCCCAGGCCCACCGTCGATACGCGGCAAGCGATCCTCCGTCGAAGGAACCGAAACCGATCTCGTCGAGGAGCGGCTCGACGAATCGGGGGACGGAGCGGGTCGCAAGCGCGAGCGCGAGCGTCTCCTGCGTACGCAGGAGCCTCGAGCTGAACCCCACGTCGATCGGATCCGAGGCGACGAGCGACCCGAGCAGACCTGACTCCTCTCGTCCCTCGTCGGAGAGACCGCCACCGGGCGGGGTCGAGTTGACGAACTCGCCCGCATTCGACTCCGCGTGCGCGTGACGCGCGAGGATCAGCGTCCTCACAGGAGAACCGAGCGGTAGTCGAGCACGTGCTCCATGCCGACCGACTCGTAGAGTCTGATCGCGACTGCATTCTCGGCACGGACGAACAGGCAGACGGTCGGCGTCCTCGCCAGGAGCAAGCGGATCAGATCACGCAGGGCACGGCCCGCATAGCCCTGGCTGCGAGCAGGGGGATCGGTCCACACCTGCTGCAGCTGGACGGCCTCGCCGGTCCAGGCCGACGCCTCGGCCTTGAACCTGATCACGCCGGCGTCGATCCAGAGCCAGGATCGACCCTCTTCGATCTGGCTTCGAGTGCGCCAGCGGAAGCCGCTTGGGTCGCGACGCAGCGGATTGACCGCGATCTCCTCGAGGTGGGCGGCAGCGCACGCCGGCACGAGAAGATCGAGATCGGTGGGAGTCGCGGGCCTGAGGCCCGTCTCCCCTGTCGACGGCAGCTCCGAGATGGCATAGACGGGCTGGCCTGGCCGATCGAGACGCGGGCGTGGCAGCCTCTTGCGCGCCGCTTCCCAGAGGTCGGTTACCGCACCGGACTCGCCGATCAGCATCCGCGCTCCCGACTTCGCCGCCAGGCCCGCGAACGCATCGCACCCGACGCCTGACGGCACGAGGTTGCTCCCGAGATGGCAGAGCGCGGTGAGTTCCCCCTCCTTGCTTGCGAGCGCTGCGAAACGTCCCTGTCGACGCCGTGCCACATCCTCGAGGAAGACACGCTCGATCGGGGCAGCAGCGCAGAAGCGCAGGATCTGCTCGGTTGTCGGCTCGATCACACGGGCGCGCACGGGAGCACTCTATTTCGGGGCCGACCGCGGCGGCGCGGTAGGGTTGCCGCATGCCAATTCACATTCGAGCCAACCCCGGCGACTACGCCGAAGCCTGCCTTCTCCCCGGCGATCCGCTGCGGGCGAAGTACACCGCCGAGACATTCCTCTCCGACGTCGTGCAACGCAACGGCGAGCGCGGAATGCTCGGGTTCACCGGAACCTTCAACGGCAAGCCCGTCTCCGTGCAGTCGAGCGGCATGGGCTGCCCCTCGGCCGCAATCGTAATCGAGGAACTCGTTCAACTGGGCGTCAAGAAGATCATGCGCGTCGGCACGTGCGGCGGCCTCCAGGCCGACCTGACGATGGGTGATCTGATCATCGCTCTCTCGGCAACCGCTGCCGATTCGACCGCCTCCCACTACGTGCTCGGTGAGCCACACGCTCCGACCGCGGACTTCACCCTCGTCCACGAGGCCGTCCACCAGGCAAAGCATCTCGGCAAGCCGGTGCGCGTCGGGCCGATCGTCTCGAGCGACATCTTCTACAACCCGGATCCCGACCAGGCCGGCCGTTGGTCGGATCGCGGGATCCTCGGGGTCGAGATGGAAGCGGCAGTTCTCTTCACTCTCGGTGCGCTCCGCAAGATCCAGACCGGCTGCATGCTGCTCGTCAGCGACGTGATCGTCGAGGGCGAGTTTCTCCGCATCAGCGACGAGGAGATGCGCAAGGCCGTCGACGAGATGACCGAGCTCGCCCTCCACACCGTGACGTCGTAGGTCAGGGCGCCAGAAGGTGCCGATGAGCGAGACCGTCTTCCTTGTCAATCCGGCAGCGGGCCACCGCGCCCCCCGGCGCCGGTTGGCGGGGTTGGCCCCAAAAGCCCCCGGGGTGGGCCGCGAGGGGAAAGCCCCGATAACCCCGCCACCCCCGCCGAACGGCGG
>JAJAZN010000184.1 GCA_026785685.1 Thermoleophilia bacterium | reverse complement strand
TCTGTAAGGCGCAGCGGCATCGTTACAAGAACAACGACATGTCCGATTTGGAAGAGAAGCTGAAAGCGTCGAAAAACGCCCGCTTCCGCCTGATCGCGACCGACGGCGTCTTCTCGATGGACGGCCACATCGCCGACCTGGCCGGGATCTGCGATCTCGCCGAGCGCTACAACGCGCTCGTCATGGTCGACGACTCCCACGCCGTTGGCTTCGTGGGGCCAAACGGCCGCGGGACGCCGGAGCTGCACGGTGTCACAGAGAGGGTCGACATCATCACGGGCACGCTCGGCAAGGCCATGGGCGGCGCCTCCGGCGGCTACGTCTCGGGGCGCCGCGAGATCGTCGAGTTGCTGCGCCAGCGCGCGCGGCCCTATCTCTTCTCGAACAGCGTCGCGCCGCCGATCGCTGCCGCGGGCCTCAAGGCGATCGAGCTCGTCGAGGGCTCGCCCGAGCTCCGTGACCGCCTCTGGGCGAACACCGCCCGGTTCCGCAGCGCGATGACGGACGCCGGGTTCGACATCGTGGAAGGGATCCACCCGATCGTCCCCGTCATGCTCGGCGACGCTGCCATCTCGGCCCGCTTCGCCGAGCTCCTCTGGGCGCGCGGCGTCTACGCGATCAGCTTCTCGTTCCCGGTCGTACCACGCGACACGGCCCGCATCCGCACCCAGCTCTCGGCGGCCCACAGCTTCGAGGACATCGATTTCGCGGTGGAGCAGTTCGTCGCGATCAAGGCCGAGCTCGGACTCTGACGCTCGCCGAGCGTGCGCACACGAAACATGAAATCAGATTCCGTAGGGGAGAGGCGGATGCCTCTCCCGGGAGCGAGAACATGTCCTGCTGACCCGAGGGGCAGCAGGACATGCCTCAATGGAATGCCGCCCTAGTACCGGTACTGGTCGGGCTTGTACGGCCCGTCGACCGGGATGCCGATGTAGGCGGCCTGGTCGGGACGCAGCTTTGTCAGCTTCGCCCCGAGTGCCTCGACGTGGAGGCGTGCCACCTTCTCGTCCAGGTGCTTCGGCAGCACGTGGACGCCGAGCGGGTAGTCGTCGGCCCGAGTGAACAGCTCGATCTGCGCGATCGTCTGGTTCGTGAACGAGTTGCTCATCACGAAGCTCGGATGCCCGGTCGCGTTGCCGAGGTTGAGCAGCCGCCCCTCCGAGAGGATGATGATGGCGTGCCCGTCGGGGAAGACCCATTGGTCGACCTGCGGCTTGATCTGGATCCGCTCGATGCCCGGCAGGCCGGCGAGCCCGGCCATGTCGATCTCGTTGTCGAAGTGGCCGATATTGCCGACGACCGAAAGGTGCTTCATCCGCTGCATCTGCTCGACCGTGACGATGTCCTTGTTACCGGTCGCCGTGATTACGACGTCCGCCGTGTCGATCACGTCGTCGAGCGTCCGCACCTCGAAGCCCTCCATCAGGGCCTGGAGGGCACAGATCGGGTCGATCTCGGTCACGACGACGCGAGCCCCCTGCGCCCGCAGTGACTCGGCCGAGCCCTTGCCGACATCGCCGTAGCCGCAGACAACGCAGAGCTTGCCAGCCAGCATCAGGTCGACGGCGCGGTTGATTCCGTCGACGAGCGAGTGCCGACAGCCGTAGAGGTTGTCGAACTTGCTCTTCGTGACCGAGTCGTTGACGTTGATCGCCGGGAACAGAAGCGTGCCGGCCTCGGCCATCTGGTAGAGGCGGTGCACGCCGGTCGTCGTCTCCTCGGTGACGCCTTTGATGTCGGCGGCGATGCGCGTCCACTTGCCGGCGTCCTCTGCGATCGAAGCCTGGAGGAGGGTGAGGAAGACAACGAACTCCTCCGACTCGGCCGAGGCGGGATCGGGCACGGCACCGGCGTTCTCGTACTCGAGGCCCTTGTGCACGAGCATCGTGGCATCGCCACCGTCGTCGAGCAGCATGTTCAGGCCACCGTCCGGCCCCGTCAGTGCCGGCTCGGTGCACCACCAGTACTCGGTCAGCGTCTCGCCCTTCCAGGCGAACACCGGCACTCCAGTCGGCTGCTCGGGCGTCCCGTTCGGCCCGACAGCGACCGCGGCAGCGGCGTGATCCTGCGTCGAGAAGATGTTGCACGACGCCCACCGCACCTCGGCGCCGAGGGCGACGAGGGTCTCGATCAGCACGGCGGTCTGGATCGTCATGTGGAGCGAGCCGGTGACGCGTGCTCCGCGAAGCGGCTGCTCGGCACCGAACTCCCGGCGCATCGACATCAGGCCGGGCATCTCGTGTTCGGCGATCGTTATCTCTCTGCGGCCGTACTCCGCGAGCGAAAGATCCGCAACGCGAAAGTCCGTGGCCGACAACTCTGAAACAGCGATTTCAGTCATCAGTTTCTCCTTGGGCGTCGGGCGCGAAGGCCACGACTGTTTCATGATCCCGCATTGAAAGTCCCGTTGTCGCGAATCTGCGCGACGCCATTGACAGTAGCCGAGTAAGACCTCCCTGAGAAGGTCGTACGGGACGCGTCAGCTTGCCGTTGCCTGCCGTTTCCACTGGGCGCCGCTGTTCCCGCTCGTCAGCGCCGAGACGATCGCACGACGCACGATCCTCCCGTCACGCGCGAGGCCGTAGAGCTGGATCCGCCGCGGGAGCTCGTCGAGCGCCACGTCGAACCGGCCGGTGGCAGGCGCCAGCGTGACCAGCTCCCCCTCGACGTAGTCCTGGCGCGGATCGGGGCGCACGCTGACGCGGATCGTCCACGCGGTGATGTTCGGCCCCGTGTCCCACGACAGTTCGACGCCGTCACCGGCCGGCTTCTTGCGGACGGCCATGTTCCCGACGATCGTCGCGGACGGCTGGAGCGTCAGTCGCCTGATCGGTCGGACGGGCTGCGTCGTTGTGAGCGGGGTGGCGGTCGGCGAGGCGGTGGCGACGATCGCGTTCAGGGCCGCGAGCGTCGTACCCTCGACACTCGCCACGGCGGGCGCGAGCGCTGCGTGGCCAAGCCACGGCTGCGAGGTGAGATAGCGCCTGGTCTCCGCGCGCACTCCGTCAGCAAGCCCGCCCTCATCGGGTGAGAGCTTGTCGAGAACGAGGCGGTGAGCCTCGCGGAGATACGGCGCGTGCCGGCGGCCGAGCTCGTCCGCAATCTGCTCGGGCGCGTACGAATCGACCGTGAGGTCGATCGCGAGGAGCCATTCCGGCTCGTCGTTGTCGTTCATGACAGGCATGGCTCTACGCGGTCGGTCGCCGCTTGCTCAGCCAGAACCGGACGAAGTAGACCGGCACGACGACGCCCGCTGCGAGAAACGCACCGATTCCCCAGGCCGTTGCGTGGGTGCTCCCGTGCTTGTCTGCGTGCCTGAATGTCAGCATCGAGATGCCGGCGGCGATCGCGATCGCGAACAGGAATTCGGCGGGTGTCGTGTCCATTGCCTGCCCAGTGTAGGAGGACAACCCCTCGCCCTGATGCGTCTCTTTCGGCCAGCGCCCTCCTGTCCGCCTGTAACGATTGGACACGGAAGCCACATTCACCCTCGGAACGGGAGGCACTCGTGCCCGGAAAGTTCGTGATCAAGAAGGGGCCGACCGGGAAGTTCCGCTTCTCGCTCGTCTCGACAAACGGCCAGATTGTCGCCTCGAGTCAGGCGTACGAGAACAGGGCCGCGGCGATGAGAGGTGTTGCTTCGGTTCAGAAGCTCGCCGCCGACGCGAGGATCGTCGATCTGACCGTCGCCGCTGCGGCGCCAGCAGCGAAGCCTGCGGCGAAGAAGCCTGCGGCAAAGAAGGCGGCAGCAAAGCCCGCTGCCAAGCGCCCCGCAGCCAAGAAGAAGTAACGAGC
>JAJAZN010000183.1 GCA_026785685.1 Thermoleophilia bacterium | reverse complement strand
CGCCTGAACGTGTCGAGCGCAAGCCGCGCCTCTGACTGCGAGGCGAAGCGCAGGTTGAGATCCACCGAGGCCGACGTGCCCGACGTAAAGAGCGTTGCAACGGCACCGATAACGACGCCCATGATCGCCATCGTGACGACCATCTCGCTCAACGTGAACCCGCGCTCGTTCCTCCCGAGACCAGACAGGCGATTGCCAAGCCGCGCCACAGAGCGACAACACATGGTCACACCATCGGGAGGCCGCACCGTCCCGGATACCCCCTTTCGGGGGATGAAGCTGTCAGCGAAGCGTGACACCGAGAGGCTGCAATCCCGGCTGTAGTGAAGCGGCACCGTTGGTGTGGGGCGTGTCGGATGGGGTGTCCTCGGCCGCCGTGGACTCCTGCGCGGCCGCCTCACGCGCGAGGGCAGCCTGGTGTTTCTCTGCCTGCTCGAGGGCGACGAGGAAGTCATGGCGATTCGTCGCCGAGTTGGCCGCGACCTCGCGGTCGACTTCGCCGGACAGCACGAGAGCGATCAGCGATTGGGCGAAGGTCTGCATCTCGAAGAACTCGCCGGCGGCGATCGCGTCGGTGATCTCATCGGGCCGATCCTCACGGATCAGATCCTGGATCCGTGCGTTCGTCACCATCACCTCGACCGAGGGCACACGCCCTCCGCCGACGCGCGGCAGCAGGCGCTGGCTGACGACGCCGCGCAACGTGCCCGCAAGGATCGAGCGAATCTGCTGCTGCTTCGCAGGTGGGAAGAATTCGATCATGCGGCCAATCGTCTCGGCGGCGTCGATCGTGTGGAGGGTGGAGAAGACGAGGTGGCCCGATTCGGCCGCCTGGAGCGCCGTGTGGGCAGTCTCGGCGTCGCGGAGCTCACCGATCAGGATCACGTCGGGGTCCTGACGGAGCACGCGACGAAGCGCCTGCTCGAAGCTTGCGGTGTCGAGGCCGACCTCACGCTGGTTGACGATGCAGCCACGGTCGGGATGGAGGATCTCGATCGGATCCTCGATCGTGACGATGTGCTGGCGACGCGTTCGGTTGATGTGGTCGAGCATCGATGCGAGTGAGGTCGTCTTCCCGGAACCGGTCGCGCCCGTGACGAGCACGAGGCCGCGCCGCTCCTCTGCCAACCGCGTCACACCGGTCGGCAGGCCGAGCTTCTCGAAGTTCGGGATCTCGCTCGGGATGATGCGGAAGGCAAATGACGTCGCGCCACGCTGGCGGAAGCCGTTGACGCGGAACCGCGGGAGCGACGGATGCGAGAATGCGATGTCGAGATCGCCGCTGTCGTCGAACATGTCGCGGCGCTTCGGTGAGATCTGCGTCACGTCGTCGAGCACCTGCTCCAGGTCGGCCTCCGTCAGCGCCGGAGCGCCGTCCATCTGCTCGAGGTCTCCATCCATTCGGAGAACCGGCGGTTGGCCGAGCTTGAGGTGGACATCGCTCGCGCCGCTCTTGACGGCGCGCGTGAGAAGGTCGATGAGGTCGATCACGTCCAGAACATCGGCAACAAGGGGCATCTCCTTTACCCCTTTGCGCTCCCGCTCCGGCTCGAGGCTGAAGCCTGCGCCATGCGGATCGACGCCACCAGTGCGACGATGTCAGGCTTCAGCCTGGCATCTGATCGGGTACAGCAGCTTCTCGATCTACCCGCGAACGAGCAACGCGCGCGATCAACCGTAGGGGCGGCCGCGCAAGGCCCCTTGCCTCGTCCGGGTGGCCGACGTCTCCCTTGAGCAGGCCGGCGACGACGCCGAACACTCCCGGAGAGCGCGCAGCCCAGAAGCACACCGCCGGGTGCCGGTCGAGCGCGCGCTTCGCTGTCCAGGAGGCACCGGCGTGGTGGTCGAGGGCTCGCGCGAGTGCGGCAGGATAGCTCTCCGGCCTGCCGGCGACGATCGTCTCGGCGGCGAGTCGGGCAGAGACGAACGCCTCGTACATACCGTCTCCCGAGAGCGGGTCGACGAGGCCGGCTGCGTCGCCGACGAGGACGACCCGGGAGCTCGCGGGTGTCGAGGCGCCGATCCTGCGCATCGGGAGTCGATGGCCGCGGACGCCTGTGATCGCGTTCGGGTCAACCGAGTACGCGCACGCGAGCCGCGCGAGATGGTCACGCAAATGAGGCCCTTCGCTCGCCCAACCTCCGACGCCCAGGTTCGCGTGATCGCCCTTGGGGAAGAGCCAGCCATAGCCACCCGCTGGTGCTCCGATCTCGACCACCGCGGTGGAGGCAAAGCGCTGCTCGTCGAGCAGCGCCCAGGGAACGTTCCCCTCGAGGGCGATGCCGCGCTCGATACCGACGTCGAGCCCAGCTGCCTTCGCGACGATGCCGTTTGCGCCGTCCGCGCCGACGAGGATGTCGGCCGTGACGTTCTCGCCGCCGACGGTGGCCGAGATGCCGTTCTCATCGATGGTGATGTGCTCGACCCGAGTGCCGTCCCGGAACCGTGCTCCTACCGCGACAGCTTGCTCGGCGAGATAGGCGTCGAGGCGACGACGCTGGGTCATCATGATCAGCGGTTCGGCGCTCGTGCGACGGAAGCTGCAACGGTGGTGCAGTCGAAGCTCGAAGGTGTCGACGACGCGCTCGACGACAGGCGTGATGTCACAGGGCACTTGCCGGAGCGCGCGACCGGTGACTCCGCCGCCGCACGCCTTGTCACGCGGAAAATGCGCCCGATCGGCCAGGAGCACGCTCGCACCGCTCCGGGCGAGATGGATCGCGGTCGCCGTTCCGGCAGGCCCGGCGCCGACGACGAGAACGTCGACGCGGCGGGTGCTCATCGCACCGGGCACGCGTCCGACCCCGGGCAACGACGAACGATTGTTGCCGTGGTAGCACCCGTGAAGGCGTCGGGCGCCGAGATCCGGATCACCACCGAAGCAGCGTTATTCGTGTAGCGGAGCTCACGAATCCGCTGTTTCGGGTTGGCGCGGTGGACAAGCACGTAGAGGCCTGGGTCGAGTCCCGTGATGCCGATGTCCTGCCCGTGGAAGAAGCCCGGGTAGCGATCCGTGTAGCCGACCGACGAACCCTCGTCGACGCTCCTGGCATCGAGATTGCGGGCAGCGCAGTCGCCTACGAACTTCGGGGGACCGGGAACGATGCCCGGACGGCGGATCGCATGCCCCCAACGATCGAGGAGGCAGAACCCGCTCTTTCGGTCACGGCGCAGCACCGTGGTGCCGGAGACCGAGTGCAGTTCGTAGGCCTGATACGGCGCAAGATGCCAGTGGAAGTGCGGCGGGTGCGACTCGTAGGCGAGCCGCCCGACATCGGCCACCACACTCACCGTGCCGTCTCTTGCGTGGATGAGCTGGTCTGCCCGTATCGTCCGCCGATTGCCGAGGCGCGTACCTCGGATGTGGATCGGGCCATCCCCGACGTTGTCGACCGCTGAGGTGAACCCGAGCCGGGTTCTCCCTGCCGACCGCAGCACGAGGATGCCGCTCGGCGCCTGCTGGTCGAGGTCGGGGAGGAGAGACGAGGGGTCGGGGCTGATCGCCTCCCTGACGAGGCCGAAGCGAGGTCTGTCATCCCCGACTTCGGATCGCTCCAGCACCTGTTGGCGGCTGCCATCTGCGCGCATCAACCAGATCCTCTGAGAGCCGCCCCGGTTACTCACGAACGAGATGCGACGGCCGTCGGGCGACCAGGAAGGGCGACCGTCGAACCCGGGCGCGGTCACGAGCCGAGCTGGTGGGGATCCATCCATCCCTGCCACCCAGACGTCCGCGTTGCCGGTCGTCGATCCGGTGTACGCGATCTGCCGCCCCGAAGGGCTCCAGGCCGGTGCGCGCATCGAGCCAGCCGTGTCAACGATCACACTCGGCTCGCCATCACGTACGTCGACCCACAGCTGGTAGCGCCCGCCTCGATTCGAGGCGAAGGCGAACGATGTCCCGTCAGGCGACCAGGCCGGTTCGACGCCGTTCGCGACGCGCTCGACTGCCCGGCGCTTGCCGCTGCCGTCTGCCTTCATGTCGAAGGGATCCCTCGATCTCGCCGCCCCGCTCGACCACACGATCTGCCGCCCATCGGGTGACCACGCAGGCTCGACATCCTCTGCCCCGGAGTTGGCGGTCAGACGGTCTGTATCGCCGCTGAGCGTGTCGACCACGTGAACCTCGGTACTGCCGGTGCGCGCGCTCGAAAAGGCGATCCGCCTGCCGTCCGGGGAGACCGCCGCGCCCTCGTCGCCGGGCAAAAGCCAGGGCAGCTCGACACGCGTACTCCCGTCGGGTCGCGTGGCTGTGGCGGTGGCGCGGCCGCTCGCGACGATCGCCAGGGATGCCTTCTGTGTCTCGGACGCCGCAACAGAGGCTGCAACCCACCCACCGGCGAGCGAGAGTCCCGCGAGCACGGAGAATCCGACGGATACGAACGCTGCCCGCACACCGGTACTTCTACCACGGGCGAGCTGCCGCGGATCACCGTTACAATGGCGCCCGCGCAGGGGTTCCCGAGTGGCCAAAGGGGGCGGGCTGTAAACCCGCTGGCTCAGCCTTCAGAGGTTCGAATCCTCTCCCCTGCATCGCACGTCCCACGAGCCCCATACCTGGAGAGCGCTAGACTCCGGGCCTTGCCCTCTTAGCTCAGTTGGTAGAGCACCTCCATGGTAAGGAGGGGGTCGCCGGTTCGAGTCCGGCAGAGGGCTTGACCGCAACGCCAGGAAACAAGCCATATCCGCTACTGAGAGAGGCTCCCGACGGAGCCTCTTTCGCGTTTCATGTGACCAGAATGTGGACAGCCACGGATCAACGCACTGTTTCATGCTTGCGCTCCCGCCGTATCGTTCCACTGAACCGATTCATGCCGCCGACTCGTGGCCACCCTTGCGTCGCTAACTAGATCCCCGGCTGAGATCGACTTGCTTCCACGAAGTTCCGCGATGACGTGCGTGTAGGTCTTGAGCAGCACTTCAAGGCTATTACCCATTTCTTCTGCGATCTCAACCGCGTTCGCTGACTCAGCAAACCGCAACGAGGCGTAACTGTGACGTAGGTCATAGGGTCGAGCGATGCCAAGAGGCGCGGCAGAAGGCGCGAACGTTCGCTTCCGCCAGTTTCGGTAGTCATGGTCTCGCCCACCGCTCCTCATCTCGCATACCCGGTCATGCGGCACCAACCCGCACATATGAGTCGCGACACAGACGTCGACGACAGCCGGTGCGCTCTCCCCGCCGAGACCCGAACCCCGCAAACAGCGGGCCGACTCATCCCTGCGCTGTTGACACCCCGCACTCCATATGAGTGTTCGGCAATACCACATGAACGGAGTAGTGTTCTGGCGCACGCGGTGTGGGTTGGAGCGCGAATCCACTGGTGAGATTGTCAGGGGCTCATTTGGCCCATCTGGGACATCGAGCCATCCCCGGATACCGTGAGGCCGGGAACCGCATCGGGCGCGAGTAAAAGTAGTATCCCGAGCGTCAGGAGCACGGCAGTAGTCCCGTAGGTCGCGAGGCGCCGCGACGGGATCAGTTTCTCGAACGCGATTAGCGCGGCGACGAATGCCATCCAGCCGAGGCTCATGACCCCGAGCGCGAAGAGCGACAGCATGAGGGCCCAGCAGCAGCCGATGCACCAGGCGCCGTGCCGGATTCCCATCTGGAGAGCTCCAAAGGGGCCGTCTCTCCATGAGCCGAGCAGGAACCCGAGCGGGCTGCGGCATTTCCCCAGGCAGACGTCCTTGAGCGGAGTCAACTCGTACACCGCTGCGGCGAGCAGGGTGGATCCTGCGACCCATCGGCCCGCACGATCCCAGGCGAGGAAGTCGCCCGGAAGTCTCCCAGCCACGGCCGCGAGCGCGAATGCCAGCGCCCCGACACTGGCCCACGCGAGCAGGTAGCCCGTGGTGAAGGCGAGCGGTGCGACGGGCGATCGGCGCCTCGTCATCCGCGAGTAGAGGGCAACTGTCGGCGCCACCGACGGCAGCATCATGGCGGCCATCATCACGACCCATACACCGATGAACCACGAGAGTGTCCCGAGAGCCGTCCATGGCCCGTCGTCCATGCCGCGCATCTGGTCGGCCGTCCACCACCAGGCAAGAGCGGCGGTGGCGAACAGCACGACCACGAGGCCGAGCCTGACGCGGACGGCGGCGAACGCAGGCAGCAGCCCGCCGCGGCCGGGCGCTCGAGACTCGGTGGCGGTGCTCAAGCGCTCAGGCGGCCCATGAGAACTCGGCGGTCGAGATCCCGGTCTTGCCCTCGTACTCAATGCCGAACGCGTTGATCTTCGATCTCGTTGCCTCGGCGGCGTTGAACTCGGAGGCCACCGGGTGGAACATCCCGACAAGCCGGACAGGTTCGCCGGTCTCGACGCCGAATGGGACGATGTCCTCGATCTCGAAGTCGATCACGTCGCCGATCCTGACGCTGTGACGGAGGCCGTCGTCCACGAACTCGATCGGCGCGCGCTCGGCGCCGAGCATCTCACCCACAAGCGGCGCGATCCCCGCCATCGGGCCGCCGAGCTGGCCGCCGAACACCGCGGTGAGCTTGTCGAACTGCTCGTCGCTCGCGCTCTCGTCAACGAACATGCCCACACGCCATTTACCGTCCGTCATGACCTTCGGTGTATCGATAATCACGCACGCCTTGAGGCCGCTCACGTCGGTGCCCTCGACCTCGCCGCTTCGAATGTTGAAGACGAGGGTCGCGCGACAGAAGTCGTAGGTCGCACCGTGATCGAGCGAGAAATTGCAGGGACACATCAGGTCACACGAGCAGGTCTCCGCGTAGCTTCCCTTCAGGTTCCATGCCACAATGACCTCCTTTCACCGAGGATACGCCAAAGAACGATCCTTAACCTTCGTGACGAATATGTCAACCACGGCGTGCTCGAAGCCGGCGCGGGACAATGCGCGAGACCCCCACCTTTAGGCTCGGCACCGAAGGACAGCGCCGTGTTCCCGACGCTCGATCACTCGCCGCTTCCGAGGCGAGCGACAGTCCGGTGGCCTGCGTCAGCGTTCCGGAGTGCACCCTGAGCCGGAGGGGTAGGAATTCGGTGCTTGCGCTTGTATTGTCGGCGGTGCGAGCGGGTGTGTCTGCGATGAGGAGGAATAGTTGTGGCTACGGATCTCGGGGTGGATGCCGAGGTTCTGAGGCGGGAGATCAAGAAGACCTACGCTTCGGTTTCGCAGGAGCCGCAACGGGATTTTGTCTTCCCGACCGGGCGTGCCTGGGCTGAAGATCTCGATTACCCAGCCGAGCTCGCGCGTGTACCGGAGGGCGCGGTCGAGTCTTTCGCCGGCGTGGCCAATCCATTCTCGCTCGGCAGGCTAAAGCCGGGGGAGCACGTGCTCGACCTCGGCTGTGGGGCGGGTACCGATTCGCTGATTGCAGCGCAGATGGTTGGTTCGGAGGACAGCCGCAGCGTTACCGGTAAACGGCCTCTCGGTAAACGCATCCACCGTCCCCAACCGCACGCCGGTCACGCGCCGAAGCTACTCGCTCGGCAACACGAAAGCAAACGACTCACTGCCCCGGCTGCTCGTCCTCGCGGAACCGCGTGGACTTTGTGCCAGCAAAGGACTAGTGTCCGTTGTCACCAACGAGAGGAGGCGTAGTGCCCCAGTACATGGTCGAGAGACACCTTCCTGACTTCCCGCCCGATCAGCTTCCGGGTGCGGCCGCAGCGGCTAAGGAGAAGGCAGCGGAACTTTCCAGCGAAGGTCAGGATGTGAGCTATGTGCGCTCAACGTATATCCCCGAAGGCGAAAAGTGCTTCTGCCTATTTGAGGGAGTGTCCCGCGAAGCTGTGGAGGAAGTCCAACACCGTGCCGGACTTCCGTTCGAGAAGATCCACGACGCCGCGTTTCTGACGACTGAGGACGTCTAGCTCAAGAAGTGGGCGAGTGGTTCCACTCTGCTAACCAGTCGGGAACGGGCTGCTACGCCTCGACGAGAATTCCCGATGTCTCTGGCAGAGCCCCGTCAGTCGCCACGCGTCTGCGGCTGCGGGTCTCGTTCGCCCCAGGGTCCGGAAATGACACCAGAGCCGCGACCGCCTCGTAGATTCGTGACCTACCCGACAGAGCCGAGCGGCTCGGAGCCGTGGTACTGAGACCACCGCCAGCCGCCCTCACCATGAACGAATACGCCGGTCACGCGGTAGGGACGTTCGGTTACGCCGCCGTCTGGGTGCACCGTCTGCCACGGCGCATCAGCGATGAGCCAAGCCACGTTGCCGACTACTGAGATCTGCCGATCTACCCAGCGCCAGTCGTGGGCCGTCGGTCGAGAAGTAAGCGCGGCCAAGCAAGCACGAACCGCATCCCGGCCGATGAACTGGGTGAACCCGGGCGGGCTCAGGTCACGCAATCGAAAATCGTCTGCCATGAGCGACCGAATCCGGTCATAGTCGCGCGCAGCTACCGCATCGAGATAGGCACGCGCAATTTCAAGGGTTGCCATTGGCAGCCGAACCGGGCAGGGGGATATCTGTGTAGATCAGGTGAAGGCGAGCGGTTCCGAGACCCGCGATGATCGTGTGGTTGGTGGCGTAGACAATCACCCCGTAGATGTCCGCCGCCACGACGGCGAACAAGTAGTGGTAGCCGATGAACGCCTTGCTGAACCGAGGCGGCTTCGTCAGCCCACGGTGATCGTTCCCGCGTCACCGATGTCGTTGGCGAGATCGTTGTGCGCCGACTCAATGGCGCGATATGCGCTGCTCCCATCCAGAGCTGGAGTGGGCGGTGAAACACGTTGCGCGAATACGCCGAGAAGGAGGGCGCCAGTCGGGCTAGAATCCCTCCGGTGAACCTCTAATTATCCTTCGTTCAACGGGGGTAGCCGTGTCTATCTTGTGGATCATCATCATCGTGATTCTCGTGCTCGCGGTACTGGGGTACTTCGGCCGCGGCCGCATGGGCCGCTAGTGAGGTACTGCTTCAAACGAGGTATTTGATGCCAAGAGCTCTTTTGAGCTCTTAGCATCCGATGCTTCCTCCGGCATGCCGGACGGTGGAGGTTTACGGAGACCGCGAGTGGCCCGACCAAGAACCGGATGTGCGCGGGCAGACTGCATCCGCCTCACGCCCGCGGACGATGTTCAGTCTGGGAACCGCGGCCGTGATGGGTGCGACTACCTGTCCGCCCGAACCACACGCCTGCCTTTGAGCTGATCCCGTAACAAACGGGCTCACCGGCGCGCCCGACCGATTGTTGGGGGTGCACTGAGGGTGCCCGAGAACGTGAAACAAGGCGATCTGCGGAGCCTCTCGACACTCCAGCACCGCATGAACATGCGCTTTCCAGTGCGCGCCAACTCCCTCCCGACTTCCAGGGCAAGGAGGGGGTCGCCGGTTCGAGTCCGGCAGAGGGCTTCTCAGGAGAGGGTATTCACAAGCCGTCTCGTGAGGGACGATTGTCGAGGATGACTGCTGCCGGCGTTCGGCCCCGGTTCCGTGATATGAAGAGATCGATGCCTGATCCCGCCCTGCGTGAGATCCCGCTGTTCGCAGGCCTCTCCGAGGACGGCCTCGCGCGTGTGCGTGCCGGAGCGACCGAGGTAACGGCGGATCCAGGCCAGATTCTCACGTTGCCCGGTGACGTCGGCTCCGGCATGTTCGTCCTGCTCGACGGGAGCGTGAGCGTCGAGCTCCACGGGGGCGACATCGAGATCACGGCACCCGACTTCGTAGGTGAGCTAGCGCTGCTCCTTCCCGAAGGTGGACGCGTCGGCCGCGTCCGGGCGAAGACGGAAGTCCGCTGTCTTTCGCTCGGCCGGGCGGACTTCGAGGCGCTCGTCGAATCGGAGCCACCGTTCGCGCTCGTGCTGCTCCGAGGCCTCGCTGAACGGCTCGCGGCTGACGCCGACCGGCGACTCAACACGTAGCCCGATGTCTGCCGCCGATCCCCCGGATCGTGGGCGCCGCGGAGCGGCTCCATCTGCGACCCTAACCTGCCGGGGTAGTCGGCGCCACCCATCCGGCACCGGCCGCGGAGGCAGGAACGATGCTCTGGCATTGCTTGCACTTCCGCTGACGAAAGCGGATGGCGTAGGCGAGATTGCGCATTCTCTTCTCCCGAAGCGCTCGATCATATTTTCGCCAACGACCGAGCGGGGCTTCAACCCGCCGGTTTGCTCTCGAGACGGCAGGATTGCCGCGGGCACGATGGTAGCGCGTCAAAAGGGCCGGCGCCGCCGCCGGGAGATCAGCCGACCTGGGGATGCTCGGTGACCACGAGCCGCACCCGCTCGGACAGGTGCGCGATCGAGTCCGCAGCGACCCTTTGCCCTATCTCGCTCGCGTACGCCGCCTCGAACTCCTCGACGGAGTCGAACCACAGCTCTGCGCCGCCGTCATGCGGAGCATCGCCCCCGACCAGGTTGAAGACGAGCTTCCGCAAGCCCGGTAGCTGCCGCGCGAGCGGCGCATGCTCCTCGAGCCACCAGCGACGGAAGTCCTCCGGTGAGTCGCCGTCCCGACGCGTGAGCAGGATGATCGCCTTCATCGTTATGCCGGCTTCTTCGTCCGCGCGTGCGGTCGTCCACCGACGCCGAGCGCCAGGCAGACGAGGATCTCGTCGGCGCCCGGCGCGCCGGGCACCGAGATCTCAGCGGCGTCCATCTCGTCGAAGCTCCAGATGTCGTCCTTGTTCGTCAGTGGCATAGTGATCGCAGCCCCTGCGGCGTCGACCTTCTTCGTCGACGGGATGATCGCCTGCCCGCCGCCGATCGCGGCGCGCACCGGCGCACCAAACCGCGGATGGATGAGCGCGGCGGCATGCTCGAGCTCACCGTCGAGACCGACGATGGCGGCCTTGCCGTACGAGCTCACCTCTCCCGCCCGGGCACCGAGGACAGCAAGCGCCTCCTCGACGAGAAGCGCTGCAACCTCTGCGCCGAGCTCCTCGAGCCGGGTCAGGTCATCGCTGAACCCGCCCGCCAGCGGGTTCTCGATCACAGCTGCGGCGACGACCTTCACGGTCGGCGCGGCAAGATCTCGACCGGCCTCACTCCGCGTCTCCTCGCATTGCACGATCACCTTGCGTACCTGCATCTCGACTCCCGTCGCCTTGACCGGGCCGAGCCTACCGCACCCGCCTCACGCGATCGGCAGCTCGATGTCGCCCGCGCCGGGGAGGCTGTCCGGAAGACGGAACCCGCCGGCCTCCTCGAGCACGCCGATCCTGGCGGCGAGTGGCGGGTGGGTGTTGAAGAGCCCGGCGACGAACTTCGACGGCCCCGTCGTATTGCGCAGGGGAGTCTCGATGTACAGGTGGGCCGTCGCCGAGGTGACATTGTGGATCTCACGATGATCGAGCTCGAGACGGCGCAATGCGAGCGCAAGACCCTCCGGGTCGTTCGTGATCTCTGCTGCAGAGGCGTCGGCGAGATACTCGCGCCGGCGTGACAGCGCCATCTGCACCATCACCGCTGCGAGGGGCGCGAGCAGAATCGTGACGATCGCGAGGACGAGGAAGATCCAGCCCTGGCCGCTGTCTCCACCCTTGCGACGGCCGCCGCCGAAGTAGAGCATCCGGGCAAGAAGGTCGCTGACGAGGGCGACGACGCCGACGAGGACGGCCGCCAGCGTCATCAACCGGACGTCGCGGTTCCGGATGTGCGACACCTCATGCGCGAGGACGCCCTCGAGCTCGCGCTTGCTCATCGACTCCAGTAGCCCACTCGTGACGACGACGTAGCTCGTGGCGGGAACGCGACCCGCGGCGAAGGCGTTCGGCGCGGGATCGTCGACGACGTACAACGGTGGCGCTGCCTCCATCCCGGCGGCGATCGAGACGGTGTCGATGAGGTGGTAGACCTCCGGCCATTCCTCCCGGGTGACCGGGTGAGCACCAGTGAGCTTCGCGACCATCGAGCCGCTCGAGATGTACGCGAAGATGCCGTACACGACTCCCACGACGAGGACGAGGCCGCCGAGGCCAGTCCCCCCAAGCGCATACGCAGCGCCGCCGAGCGCGGTGATCAGGAGACCGAAGGCGGCGAGGACGAGGACGGTGCGGAAACGGTTGGCCCTGATCTGCTGCTGCAGGGTCACGGCTGGAAGCTGACCTCCGGAAGCTCCCGGTCGCCGGCCTCGGCCGCGAAGAACTCGCGCTTGGCGAAGCCGAGAACGCCCGCGAGAAGCACTGCCGGGAACGTCTGGATCGAGTTGTTGAACCGCAACACCGTGGCGTTGTAGTAGCGGCGCGCGGCCGCGATCTTGTCCTCGGTCGCGGAGAGCTCGTTCTGGAGCTGGAGAAAGTTGTCGCTCGCCTTCAGGTCCGGGTACGCCTCCGCGACCGCGAAGAGCTTGCCGAGAGCGGCGGTGAGAAGGTTGTCGGCCTCGCCGGCGGCGGCCGGGCCCTGTGCCCCGGCAACGGCAGCACGCGCCTGCGTGACCGCCTCGAACGTTCCGCGCTCGTGCGCCGCGTAGCCCTTGACCGCCTCGACGATGTTCGGGATCAGGTCGTTTCGGCGTTTCAGTTGCACATCGATGTTGGCCCAGCCGGTGTCGACCTCGTTCCGCAACCGGATCATCCGGTTGTAGAGCACAACGGCGAAGACGAGCAGGACGGCGACGACCGCGATGAGGATGTATACGATGATCACGCGGTCAAGATAACGGCGAGGACAACGCGCCGCCAGAAACCGATCGGCGAACGAACCTCAGCCGAGGATCGCGTCGGTGATCAGCTCGCCGACGAGCACGGCCGGTAGGTTCGTGTTCGCGCGCGGGATCACCGGCATCAGCGAGCAGTCGGCGACGAGGACGCTTTCGAGGCCGCGCACGTGACCGGCTCCGTCGCAGACCGCGAACGGATCGCTCTCGACTCCCATAGCGCACGTGCCAACGGGATGGAAGTAGTGGGCGTGGTACTCGGAGACCGGACGGTCGAGGCTCGGCGTGATCTCGGGGCCGATCAGCTCGCGCAGCGATTCGGCGGCTGCGAGCTCCCTCGCCCACGCGATTCCCTCATCGATCACGGCCAGGTCGGCGCCACCCGGGTCGGAGAGGTAGCCATGGTCGATCCGGGGTACGTCCTCGGGGTCGACTCCTGTCACGTGGAGCGAGCCCCGTGAAAGCGGTTCCATCGCCGAGACGGCGAGCGCCACCCTCCCGGCGAGGAGGCTGTGCTCGTGCGCCGCGACCGGGAAGACGTGCAAGTCGTAAGGCCCGCTCGCGCGGCTCGAACGGAGCTTGCCGAGCGTCTGCTCCTCGGGCGTGAAGCGTATGGCGGCCGACTCCGCGAGCAGGCGCTTCAGCTGCTCGGAGCTGGCGAACTCGACTTCGGCGAGCGGATGATCGTGCAGGTTGCGGCCCACGCCGGGCAGGTCGACGAGCGGCTCGATCCCGGCGCCATGCAGGAGCGCCGGGTCGCCGACCCCCGAGCGCTGGAGGATCGCCGGCGTGCCGTAGGCACCGGCGGCGAGCACGACCGTCCCTGCCGCGATTCGGAGCTCTTCGCCGCCGCGCAGCACCGTCACCTCCACCCTCCTTCCCTTGACGATGACCCGGTCACAGATCGCCCTGTCGAGAATCGTCAGGTTGTCGCGCCCACGCGCCGGGTCGACGTAGGCGAACGAGGCGTTGAACCTGACGCCCTCCTCGATGTTCACCGGCTCGATCCCGAAGCCGATGCCGCCGTCGAGATCGTCGAGGTCGTCCGCTCGTACGACCCCGAGCGAAGCCGCCGCGTCGAGGCAGGCACGGTGAAACGGCCCGACCTCGCTTTCTGCGTATGTCCGCACGCGCATCCGCTCGAGCGCCCGTGCGAGGGCGGGCCGCACCGATACGGCGCTCCAGCGCGCGTCGCCTGTGAGCGCGGCCCAACGGTCGTAGTCCTCCGGGCAGCCGACGGCGACGACGCAGCCGTTGTGGGATGAGCAGCCGCCGATCACCCGGGCGCGCTGAAACGCGATCGGCTCGCGCCCCGCGATCGGCCCGCTGTCGTAGCCCCATTCGTGCGAGGTGACGAGCGCGCCGCCGTCGAGCAGATCGGCGGGCCAGAGCCCCGACGTCCGAGCCCCGTAATCCGGCCCGGCCTCGACGAGAGTCACCCGCGCGTCGCTCTCGGCGGCGAGGCGCCCCGCGACGACAGAGCCGCCGCTCCCGCCGCCGACGACGAGGACGTCACATGCGAGGCGCGTGGTCACACTCCCGAGACTAGCCCGAGAGCAACCCGAACGTGAGCCAGTCGCGGCGCTCGATGAGGTCGAGATCGGCGACAACCACGGCGGGTGCATCCCTTGGTGCCTCGACGACGACGCGTCCGTACGGATCGGAGATAAAGGAGGAGCCGTAGAACGTCAGCGGCCCCTCCGTGCCAATCCGGTTGGCGGTCAGTGGCAGGCCGCCCCGTGCTTCGGCTGGTTCGGCGGTACGTCGAGCGAGGGGTTGCAGTCGAAGAAGCCGAACGGCTTGAGCCAGAACGAGACAACATCCGCGGGCATCACCGGCCACTCCTCGGGCCGCGTCACGTGGTGGAGGCCGAAGACGTACCAGAGCACGACGTCGGTGTTCTCGATCGAGCGGTTTGCAGCCGTCCAGGCCGGAAGGCCGGTGTCCTCCGCTGCCTGCACGGGGAACTCACCGCACGGCCAGCGTTCGTCCTGCGCGAACGGCGTCACCCAGAGCGTGTGCCCGATCACCTGGGCGCGCTCGAGGACGGGGCTCGACGGATCAAACATCGGCGGGAAGGCGCCGCTCGGAACGAGCTTGTACCCGACCGGCATCCCGAAGCCGTTCGTCACGTCCTCGTTGACGACCTTCCAGGCCCGCTGCGTGTTCCAGTCGTAGTCCTGCTTGCCCTCCTCCTCGGTGCGGAGCGGTGTCGCGCGCTGGACGATGGCGAGGCCGTGCGGGTTGTCCGGCCCGATCGGCGGCACCTCCGACTGAGTCGCGACGACCGTGTTCTGCTCGCCGTCGACGTCGAGGTCGAGGCGCGCCACGATGAAGTGCTGGTGCGTCGGCGCGTAGGTCTGCTCTGCGACCTGGGTGCCGTAGGGCGGCGGCTCGCCGACCGGAAACTTCGCCGTCACCATGATCCCGGTGGCGCGCACCTCGCACTCGATGTTGCCGTCCTGGTAGAAGCGCCAGTAGACGATGTAGTCGTAGTTCGCGACGACCGCGTGGAAGGAGACGACGAAGCGCCGCATCCTTCGCACCTCGGATCCTGCGACCGGGTCGACGTGTTTCCAGAGGACGGCGTTGTCCTCCTCGTGGATGCAGATCGCGTTCTTGATCGTCCGCGCGACGCCCTGCGAATCGTGTGTCACGGCGTCGAGGTACGTGATCTCACCAAGGCAGTCGCAACCGAGCTCGAGCGGCACCGTCATGAAGCCGAGGCCCCACTCGCCGACGTCGAAGGCCGTGCGGCGGTAGTGATCCGTCGAGGGATCGCGGTACGGCACGACCATCTCGGCGAGGGAGAGCCTGTGTGCGACCGCGCGGACGCGTCCATCGTCCTCGTAGCCGACCGTGTGGAGGACGAGCCCCTCGCGGTAGTTGAAGCCGACGCGGAGCGACCAATTCTGCCAGCGGAGCAAGTTCCCCTCCAGGGTGAACGAGACCCCTTCAGGCTGGACGATCTCGAGCGCGCGCAGATCGTCGCGCAGCTCCTGCCCGGGAACGAGCTTCGGGACGTACTCGCCCATCGTCTCGGGCGCGTCGACGACGAACGTGTCCTCGAGCTCGAGCAGCTCCATGGCGTTCAGGTCGACGATTCCGTGCAACCCGTTTACCGGGTTCGCGTACGGGTTCGCCTCGGGGGAGCCGCGGTGCCAGAGATCGACCCAGCCGAGCCTCCGGCCGCGATACGCCTCGGGGATCAGGTGATGTCCGTAGTTCCAGACGTCGACGATGACGAGATCCATATCCGTGATCCCGCGGGCGTGCAGCGCCTCGACGAGTCGCGGGTCGTTGCGGAGCGCCCGGTCGCAGTCGTGGAACTCGTCGACCGTCATGTTCGGCTGCGTCCCTTCCGGCAGCTCTTCCCACGTCACGCCCGCGTCGGCGAGCGCCACGTGTGCGCGGTACGCCTTGCCGTCCACGCAGTTCCAGCAGATCACGTGGGCAACGCGGTCGATCGAGTCGCCCGGACGGAAGCCCGTGACGACGTCCTTGGCGGGCTCCCTGAGCTCGATCGAGGCGAAGCGCCAGCGGCCGCCCTCACCGACATGCGCGCGCACTGCCTGGGCCGCAAGGCCCGTCTCCTCGAAGGAAAGTGGGTCAAGGGGGTGTGCCGTTGCGTTCATTCCCTGCCCCACTCCCGGCCTCCATTCGTCGCTTGCTCATCGCACACGGCGAGTGCCGCTCGCAGATGATCCGTGAACGGCCGGGCACACGCAAGCGTGTACCCTCACGCGCTATGGCTCATCGCTCCGGAGCACCGTCGGCCCGTACGCGCGTGAAGCGCGTGCACGAGAACGCGGCCTACGACCGAGAGGCGATCGACGCGATTCACGATGCCGCGCTCGTCTGCCACCTCGGGTTCGAACGCGACGGGCAGCCGTACGTGATTCCGACCCTGCATGCACGCCTCGGTGACCGGCTCTATGTGCACGGCTCCTCGGCGAGTCGGACCTTGCGGGCGGTCAGTGAGGGCATCCCCGCCTGCGTCACGGTGACGCTCCTCGACGGCATCGTTCTTGCCCGCTCCGTCTTCGAGCACTCGATCAACTACCGGTCAGTCGTGGTGCTCGGCCGAGCGACGACCGTGATCGACCCCGACGAGAAGAACGCCGTGCTCGAGGCGTTCACCGAGAAGCTCCTCCCAGGACGCTGGGCAGACTCGCGCCCGCCGACGCGCAAGGAGCTGAAAGCGACCGGCGTGCTCTGGCTCCCGCTCGACGAGGCCTCGGCCAAGATCCGCGTGGGTGGGCCGGACGACGGAGGCACGCCGGATGCCGAGCTCGACGTCTGGGCGGGGCACATCCCGCTGACCGTCCGCGCGCTGCCGCCCGTGCCGGCCTCCGACCTCAAGGAAGGCCTCACGGTGCCGGCGTACGCGAAGCGGTACAAGCGACCCGGGCTCACGGACGTTCCGCTGCCTGGCTGAAGCCAGGCAGCACGCGCGGATTGATGGCGGCCCCTACCGGCCGAGCCAGCCGCGGCGGTAGAAGTAGCCGAGCACGATCGTCAGCGTCATCAGCTCGAGCCCGATCCCGAAGACGAGGAAGTGGCCGAGGCCACCACTGTGGGCGACCATCCAGCCGAGGTTCTGCCCGAAGAACCCAGTCAGAAACGTCAGCGGCATGAACACTGTCGCGATGATCGCGAGCTGCTTCATGACGCCGTTGAGCCTGTTCGACACCGTGGAGAGATAGACGTCCATCGCGCCCGTGAGCAGGTCGCGGTAGGTGTCGACCAAGTCGCCGATCCGGATCAGATGGTCGTAGACATCCCGGAAGTAGCGCTGGTCATCGTCGGTCATGCCGGGGAACGCGCCGATCCCGATGACGATCGACGAGAAGAGATCCCGCTGCGGCGTTATCACCTTGCGCATCGTCACGAGCTCGCGCTTCATCGCGAAGATCTCCTGCAGCTCCGGATCGCCGGCGTCGAGGAAGATCTGATCCTCCAACTCGTCGATCCGGTCGTCGATCGCCTCGAGCCGCGGAAAGAAGCTATCGACGAGGCCGTCCACGACGGCGTGCATTAGCCGCGCTCCATCTGTCACGGGCTCGCCCCGCTTCGCGTAGCGCTCGCGAACCGCGGCAATGGACGGAGCCGAATCGCGATGCAGCGTCACGAGGTAGTGCTCGGAATAGAAGCAGTGCACCTCGACGAGACCGTCGCTGTCGCTGTCGCTCGATGCCCCGAAGACAACGAGGAACACGTACGTGTCGTACTCGTCGATCTTCGGACGCTGGTCGAAGCGCCACGAATCCTCGAGCGAGAGTGGATGAAAGCTGAACTCCTCACCGAGGATCTCGAGGTCGCTCGCCTGTGGGTCGTGGATGTCGAGCCAGAAGAAGTTTTCCGCGGCGATCAGCTCGCGCACTCTGTCGCGCTCGAGGTGGAGGCGGCGGTCGGCACTGCAGTGCAGGACGTTGTCTCGGCCTCGCGCGTCAGGTGGTGGCTCCACTCCTCGATCGTATGCCCGGCGCCGGAGGCCGCTTCATTTCGATGTGTAAGTCTCTCCTTACAAGACGTCCGCGCCGCTAGGCTCCCTCCGTGGACTTCGACACCGTCGTGATGAAGTTCGGCGGCTCGTCGGTCGCCGATCCACCCAAGATCCAGCATGTCGCGCGCCGCCTCGTCGAGGCGAAGCAGCGGGGATTGCGGGTCGTCGGCACTGTCTCCGCGATGGGCAAGACGACCGACGGGCTGATCGACCTCGCCCACCAGGTCTCACCGACGCCGAACGCACGGGAGTTCGACATGCTGCTCTCGACCGGCGAGCGGATAGCCTGCGCACTCGTCGCGATGGCGATCCACGACCTCGGGCAGGAGGCGATCTCCCTGACAGGCTCGCAGGCCGGGATCCTCACAGACGGCGCCCACATGAAGGCCAAGATTCGCGAGATCAGAGGTGACCGCGTCAAGGATGCTCTCGACGAGGACAAGATCGTCCTCGTCGCCGGCTTCCAGGGGTTCTCGCGCGACACGATGGACGTGACAACGCTCGGCCGCGGCGGCACCGACGCAACTGCGGTCGCGCTCGCCGCAGCACTCGGCGCTGCCTGCGAGATCTACTCCGACGTGCCGGGCGTATTCACGGCCGATCCGCGGATCGTGCCGAATGCGCGGAAGCTGCACACGATCTCCTACGAGGAGATGCTCGAGATGTCGGCGTCCGGCGCGAAGGTCCTCATGCTGCGCTCGGTCGAGCTCGCGCGCAATCACGGTGTTCGTATTCATGCCCGCTCCACGTTCTCGGACGAGGAGGGCACCTGGGTTCAGGAAGGAGCCTCGATGGAGCAGCCAATCGTGTCGGCGGTGACCCACAGCGAGAACGACGTAGTCTTCACCCTGTCCGACATCCCCGACCGGCCCGGCGTCGCCGCGCTCATCTTCGATGTCGTCGGCTCGGCGCACGTGAACGTCGACACGATCATCCAGAACGTCGTCCACGGGAACGCCGAGATGTCGTTCTCGGTGCCGACGGAGGACGTGCCTGCGACGAACGGTGCCCTCGAGAGCACGCGCGCCGAGCTCGGCGACTTCACGATCGAGGAGAACCACGACCTCGGCAAGGTGTCGCTGATCGGAGCCGGAATGCGCTCGCATCCGGGTGTCGCGGCGAAGATGTTCCGGACGCTCGCCGACAACGGGATCAACCTGCAGATGATCTCCACGTCGCCGATCAAGATCTCGTGCATGATCGCCCGCTCAGAGATCCCGAATGCGGTGCGCGAGCTGCACGCTGCGTTCGAGTTGGAGAACGAGCCGATTCACGAGGCGTAGCCCCGCGACGCGACAGGGAGGCTCCGCCCCCTCGCTGCCGAATCACGGACAGAATGGAACTCTCGTCTCGTGCGACCCAGGCGCTCGTCACCGGCGCGATCGGCATCACCGTCGTGATCGCCGTACGGGTCACGCTCGACTTCGCCTACACCCGCTACGAGAAGCGCCTGAAACGGCGCGATCCGGGATCGGTGGCCCGCCGCAGCTCCACGTTCCACTTCGCGCGGCGTGTCATCGTCGCT
>JAJAZN010000182.1 GCA_026785685.1 Thermoleophilia bacterium | reverse complement strand
TCGTGGCCGTTGCGACCTCACGGACGAGCTGAGCACCCTGGTTCTCGAACGGGTCCTCGACGTCGATCTCACGAGCAATCGTGACACCGTCGTTCGTGATCGTCGGCGCGCCGAACTTCTTGTCCAGCACGACGTAGCGACCCTTGGGGCCGAGCGTCACCTTGACCGCGTCGGCGAGGACGTTGACGCCACGCTCGAGCGCGCGCCGTGCGTCCTCGTTGAACTTGAGCTCCTTGTGAGCCATCTGTTTGTCAATCCTTCCGTCGAGCTGGTTTAGATGACCTTCGCGAGAACGTCTGACTCGCGCAGGATCAGGACCTCGTCGGCGCCGACCTTGATCTCGGTGCCTCCGTACTTGGAGAAGATGATCTCGTCACCCTTCGCCACATCCATCTTGATGCGCTTTCCGTCCTCGTCACGAGGGCCGGGGCCGACGGCCAGGATCTTGCCGCGCTGCGGCTTCTCCTGGGCGGTGTCGGGCAGCACGATGCCGCTTGCCGTGGTGGACTCCTCTTCGAGGACCTCCACGATCAGGCGGTCACCTAGGGGCTGCAGATTCATGCACGTGCCTCCCTGCGATGCGTGGTTCGATTACCGATACCGGATGTGAGAGTCACACCACGGGTTGGCACTCTGCTAGTGAGAGTGCCAGCGAGCGACAATCTAGCACAGCGACGGCGTGCTACCAACCGGTCGTCACCGGATCTCTATAGTTGCGTCGCGATGCCGATGTTTGCGCTCAACTTTTACTCGCCGGTCGTGGCCGATCAGCTGCGGACGGGCCGCAAGACCGCCACGATCCGCCTCGGTGACAAGTCGCCGAAGTACAAGAAGGGAATGATCGTGACCGTGCTCGTCGGCACCCGTTACGGCCCCCGCGAGAAGATCTTCGACGCCGTGATCGACCGGGTCGAGGTGAAACCGCTCGGAGAGCTGTCACCCCGCGAGATCGAGCACGACAATCCCGGCATCCGCCGTGTCGACGAGCTCGCGCGCTGGATGAGCCAGATCTACAACCGGGAGGTGTCGGAGACCGACACGGTCACGGTGATCCGCTTCTCCCAGATCATCGGGAGTATGTTCTAACCTGCAAGGGTGGGGGGGCCGCGGTGAAAGAGCGTACCGCAGCCCTCCCCACCTGATGCTTTCTGCACGCTTCGCGTGATCCTGAAGGGGCCAGCCCGCCGGCCCTTCCCCTAGAACCCCTACAGAACGGGTTCTACTTCCCCGCTTTGCGGATCGGCCCGCCGAAGAGCTCCTTCGGTCGCACCTCCGCGCCGCATTCTTCGCACTCGACGAGAAACGCCGACGGAAACCGTGCTCCGCACTCCGGGCAGAGGTGCCTCATCTCACCCGTGCAGCCCGGGCAGAGAGCCGGGATCTCGGCCTCAAGCTCGACGAAGTACCGCAGCGTGAACCCGCAGTCGACGCAGAAGGCGACCCAGTCTCCGAGCGTCTTGCGACGCTCCTCCTGGATCCAGTTCCGCCGGGGCCGCTTGCGCGCTTCCATGCCGGTGAGCGTACCTCCGGCCTCCGGCCTGAGCGGTAGAGTGACGATCGTCAACGCCCCGAGGGGAACCTGAATGGCAGTACGGGAAGCGGAGCCCGTCGGCTCGCTTCAGGAAGTGCACGACGTCGGTCTCGATCGCGAGGACCTGTTCGGCATCTATCGCAGCATGCTGACGGCACGCGGGATCGAGGAGCGCGGGCACATCCTCTACAAGCAGGGGAAGATTCCTGGCTCGTTCTACACGGGTCGCGGCAACGAGGCATCGGCCGTCGGAGTGGCAACAGCGATGGGTGCCGACGACGTCGGCTGCCCGCTCCAGCGCGACATGGGCGTGCACATCGCACGCGGCGTCGAGCCCTGGCGCATCTTCGCCCAGTACATGGGTCGCGCCGACGGACCGACGAAGGGTCGCGACGGGAACGTCCACATCGGTGATGCCCGCCTCGGGCTGCACGCAATGGTGAGTCACCTGCCCGCCATGCTCCCCGTCGCGGTTGGGATGGGCCTCGCGTTCAGAATCCGGGAGGAGCGCCGCGTCGCCATTGCCTGGTGCGGCGAAGGCGCGGCGGCCCGCGGAGACGCGCACGAGGGAATGAACCTCGCAGGAGTGCGTCGGCTGCCGGTCGTGTTCGTGATCGACAACAATCAGTGGGCGTACTCCACGCCCGCCCACCTCGGGCATGCTGTCGACCACCTGGCAGACAGGGCGGCGGCCTACGGCTTCGAGGGAGTGGTCGTCGACGGTACGGACGTGCTGGCCGTCTACCGTGAGGCGAAGCGCGCGATCGACAAGGCGCGGGACGGCGGCGGCCCGACCCTGATCGAGTCTGTGACGCTGCGCATGGAAGGGCACGCCGTCCACGACGATGCGTCCTACGTGCCGCGCGAGATGTTCGAGGAGTGGGCAAGGCGCGATCCGATCGACCGCTACCGCACGTGGCTGCGCGACACGGCGGCGATGACGGACGCGGAAGAGGACGAGATCACGGCGGGCGTCAAGAGGCTGCTGAACGAGTCTCTGCAGCGCGCCGAGGAGTCACCCCAGCCGGATCCGGCCACGTTGCTCGACGGCGTCTTCGCGACGCAAGACGAGCTCGACACCCCCCACCACAAGTAATGGCCGAGAGGACCTACCTCCAGGCGATCAGCGACGGGCTCCGGCAGGAGATGCGCCTCGATCCGCGCGTCTTCGTGCTCGGCGAGGACGTCGGCGTCTACGGTGGCGCCTTCAAGGTCACGGATGGATTCCAGGCCGAGTTCGGCCCCTGGCGCGTACTCGACATGCCGCTCTCCGAGACGGCCATCGTGGCGGGCGCCACCGGCGCCGCCCTGATGGGCATGCGCCCGGTGGCGGAAATGCAGTTCGCCGACTTCGTCTCGTGCGCGTGGGATCATCTGGTCACCGTCGCCGCCAAGCAGCACTACCGAGCCGGCACCCCGATCCCGATCGTCCTGCGGCTCCCTTCGGGCGGCGGCTTCTCGGGTGGACCATTCCATTCCCAGAACCCGGAGAGCCTGTTCGCGCACATCCCGGGACTGAAGGTCGTCTGCCCCGCCACTCCCGAGGACGCCAAGGGCCTACTTGTGACCGCGATCGAGGACGCGAACCCCGTCCTCTTCTTCGAGCACAAGCACCTCTACCGGCGGATCAAGGGCGAGGTGCCCGACGAGCGGTACTCGACCCCGTTTGGCAAGGCTCGCATCCACCGCGAGGGTGACGACATCGTTGTCGTCACCTGGGGAGCAATGGTCTATACCGCTGCAGATGCGGCAGAGATCGTCGCCGCGGAAGGCATCTCGGTCGAGGTGCTCGATCTCCGCACGCTGATCCCCTGGGATCGCGAGGCCGTGCTCGAGAGCGCGCGCCGGACGTCCAAGGTGCTCGTGCTCCACGAAGACACCCGCACGGGCGGATTCGGCGCCGAGATCGCAGCGACCGTAGCCGAGGAGGCCTTCGAGTACCTCGACGGTCCCGTGAAGCGGATCGCAGCCCCTGACTCCCCCGTTCCGTTCTCTCCGCCCCTCGAGGCGGCGTACCTTCCCCAGATCGACGACGTCGTCGCCGGGCTCCGCGAGCTCGCCGCTTATTGAAGGACGAGGCTTCGCCTCGCCCCTACGAGAAAGGATCAGTCTTGGCCACCGGAACGCAGATCGAGGTCGTGATGCCCCAGATGGGAGTGTCCGTGTCCGAAGGGACGGTCACGAAGTGGCTCAAGCAGCCGGGCGACACGATCGCCCGGGACGAGGCCCTGCTCGAGATCTCGACCGACAAGGTCGACACGGAGATTCCGAGCCCCGGCGACGGCGTCGTCGGTGAGCTCCTCGTCGCCGAGGGGGAGACGGTCGAGGTCGGCACGTTGCTCGCGACGATCCTTCCGGTTGGCGCCGTTGCGATGGAGGCGCCACCGGCTCCGGCTCCGGTCGCCGCACCCGTCGCCCTCGCCGCCGAGCCCGTTGCTGTTGCGCCGGAGCCACCGATCGGCGTAGCTCCCGAACAGCCTGCAGCCGTCCCGGTCGCGGCCGACGCAGCGTCGGGGAACGGCCGCACGTTCGTCTCGCCGGTCGTCGCGCGCATCGCTGCCGAGCATGGCGTCGACCCGAACGCCGTCACCGGCACGGGCACCGGTGGCCGCGTGACGAAGAAGGACATCCTGGCCCACATCGAGTCGGGCGCAACAGCACCGCCCGCGCCTGCTCCGGCTGCTCTCGCTGCACCACCGGCGCCGGCGCCTGCCGCTCCGACCCCGGTCGCCGCTCAGCCCGCTGCACCACCGGCTCCTGCTCCGGTCGCACCTCCCGCCGCCCCGCTGCAGACAGGCGAGGTCGAGGAGCCGATGAGCGCCATGCGTCGCGGCGTGATGGAGCACATGCGCCGGTCGCTCGACACCTCGGCCCACGTCTCGAGCGCGATCGAGGTCGACATGTCCCGCATCGTCGCCGCGCGCGCGCAGTTGAAGAAGGAGTATCAGGCGTCGTATGGCGTCAACCCGACGTACCTCTCCTTCATCGCCAAGGCGACAGTCGAGACGCTGCAAGACTACAAGTGGGTGAACGCCGAGATTCGTGGCGAAAAGGTGATCACGCGCCCCTGGGTCAATCTCGGGATCGCCGTCTCGCTCGAGGACGGCAAGGGTCTGATCGTCCCGGTGATCAAGAACGCGCAGGATCTGAACCTGCTCGGGATCGCCCGCGCGATCACCGACCTCGCAGCTCGGGCCCGCACGAAGAAGCTCCTGCCGGACGACGTCCAGGGTGGAACGTTCACGATCACGAACCCCGGTGGCTTCGGCACGTTCCACGGAACGCCGATCATCAGCCAGCCGCAGGTCGGGATCCTCGGCACCTACGCACTCGTCAAGCGGCCCTGGGTCGTGCAAGACGAACTGGGCCAGGACGTGATCGCGATCCGGCCGCTGATGAACATCACCCTCACCTACGACCACCGGCTCGTGGACGGCGCCTACAGCGGCGGCTTCCTCCGCGACCTGCGGACGCGGCTCGAGGGCTGGGAGCAGGCCGACTGACCCGGATGCCGGCTCGCGCGTACCTCCTCGACGCCGGCCTCGTCTCGTATCGCGAGGCGCTCGAGCTTCAGCAGTCACTCGCCGCTGCCGTCATCCAGCACGGGTTCCCCGAAACGGTGATCCTGGTCGAACACCCTTCGGTCGTGACGACGGGACGACGCACCAGCGAGACCGAGGTGCACCTACCGGAGGACACCTCGGTCGAGGTGATCGAGACGAACCGTGGCGGCAAGTCGACGTTCCACGGACCGGGGCAGCTCGTCTGCTACCCGATCCTCGACCTGAATCGTCACGGCAAGGACCTCAAGCGCTACGTGCGTGATCTCGAATTGGCGATCATCGCGACGATTGCCCCGTTCGGCATGGAGGCGGTGACGATCGAGGGGCTGACGGGCGTCTGGCTCGATGCGCCGCCGCGCAAGCTGGCGTCGATCGGCATTCACGTCTCGCGCTGGGTGACAACTCATGGCTTCGCCCTCAACATCGACCTCGACCCTGCCCCGTTCACGTCCTGGATCACCGCGTGCGGGCTCGAGGATGCTCAATTCACGACGATGAGCCGCGAGCTCGGTCGATCGGTCTCGGTCGACGAGGTCAAGCCGGCGGCGATCATGGCTATGGGCGAAGTCTTCGCGCTCGAATTCGACGCGCTGCCCGCCGCTGATGTCGTAGGACTCCTCGCGCGCCACGCGCGCGAGCCACTCGCGACCCGCTAGCGCCTGGCTCAGCGAGGCACCGGACTTTGCCGCTCGGACAACGGACTCCCGGGCACGTCACGCTCCCGTCACGGATGACACAAACGTGTGACATAATGAGGGTCATAATTATGGCGATGGCCCGAACAACAATCGTTGCAGACGACGCGCTCCTCGACCGCCTCCGCGCAATCGCGGCAGCGGAGCAGAAGTCGCTCGGTGCCGTGATCCGTGAAGGGCTCGAACTTCGCGCTCAACGATCACGTGCAACCTGGGTCGGAGCGTTCGCATCGGGAACCTCGGATACATCCGAGAGGGTGGACGAGATTATCCACGACTGGCTTTCACGAGACCGTGCTCTTTGACACGGGCATCGTCTTCGCCGCGCTCGACTCGTCGGATGCGCACCACCTGGCGGCGGCAAGGCTGATCGATTCCGGAGTCCGTGTGGCGATTCCCGCTCCGACGCTCGTCGAACTGGATTGGCTCGGAGGCTCGCGCGGAGTGCCGTGCATGGACGCGGTGCTGAGTGGCGTCACCGAGGGGTCGATCCGGGTCGTTGACCTGACTATGTCCGACTACACCCGCATGCGAGAACTCTGTGGTGCCTATGCGGATCTCCGGCTCGGTTTCGTCGACGCGTCGGTCATCGCGGTCGCGGAGCGCCTGGGCGAGGACACGATCGCGACGACCGATCGACGCCACTTTTCGGTCGTACGACCTCGTCACGTGACGTCGTTCACGCTCGTGCCCCATCTCCCGGCCTGACTGCTCGCTCCTCGAGGCAAAGCCGGCGCAATGCCGGCGCGGAGATGTGACATAATGAGTGCCATAATGACACGCATGAGCCGCACGACGATCATGGCCGACGACGCCCTTCTCGACCAACTGCGCGAGATCGCAGCGGAAGAAGGCGTCTCCCTCGGCGAGGTGATCCGTCAGGGGCTCGAGTGGCGGGCGAAGACGCGACGGCGCGTGCCGAGCTTCATCGGCAAGCTGCCACTGGCGCACGACCAGGCGACCAGGCCTGCCTCGTTCCCGGAAGGCAGCGACGACGCATTGATTGCGGCGGCTGTGCTGGCCAAGCACGATCGGATCCGGGCCGAGTGGCTGGCCGACCGAGACCAGCGCTCTTGACAGGCACACTCGTCGTCGACACGAGCGTCGTCTTCGGCGCGCTCGATCGCTTCGACCCGAATCATGACGCTTGCGCGGCCACCGTCTCGTTCGGGGCGACGGTCGTGATGCCGGCGCCGGTTCTGGTCGAGGTCGACTGGCTCGCACGGAGCCGCGGTCGACGAGGTGCAGTGGCGACTCTTCTAGCGGGCGTGCTCGACGGCTCGACGCTCGTCGCAAATCTCGACGAGACCGACTACGCCCGGGTCGCTGACCTCGTCGAACGTTACGACGATCTCCCCCTCAGCCTCGTCGACGCGTCTGTCATCGCAATCGCCGAGCGACTCGAGCAGGACACGATCGCGACGCTCGACCGTCGCCACTTCTCCGTCGTCCGCCCACTCCACATCGAGGCATTCACGCTCGTCCCCTGACCCGACCGCGGCGCGCCCCCGTACACTGAGATTCGTGGAGACCTCGCTCCCCGTCGCCGAGCGCCCGCGCCGGCCCGAATGGATGAAGGTGCGCGCACCGAGCGCCGACGGCCGCTACTTCGACGTCAAGAAGCTGATCCACGGTGCGAGCCTGAACACCGTGTGCGAAGAGGCGCGCTGCCCGAACATCGCCGAGTGTTGGGGCAAGGGCACGGCGACGTTCCAGATCCTGGGCGACACGTGTACCCGCGCCTGCCGCTATTGCTACGTCAACTCCGGCAAGCCCGAGCACGCGCCCGACCCGCTCGAGCCGCTTCGCCTCGCGCAGGCCGCGGCGCAGATGGGCCTCAAGCACGTGGTCGTAACCTCTGTCGACCGCGACGACGTCGAGGACAGGGGTGCCGGCCACTTCGCGGCCGTCACCCGGGCGTTGAAGGCGAAGCTGCCGGACTGCACGGTGGAGCTTCTCACGCCCGATTTCCTCGGCGACGAGGAACGTGCACTCGCGACCGTGCTCGGAGCGCGGCCGGAGGTCTTCAGCCACAACATCGAGACCGTCCGCCGCCTCCATCGCAGGATGCGGGGTGCGAAGGCGAGCTACGACGGTGCCCTCCACCTCCTTCAGCGCGCGAAGGTCGTCGCCGACTACCCGGTGCTGACGAAAACCGGGCTGATCGCCGGCCTCGGCGAGACAAACGACGAGATCGTCGAGACAATGGGCGAGCTGCGCGCCCACGGCGTCGATGTCGTCACGATCGGCCAGTACCTGCAACCGTCAGGCAAGCACGTCGCGATCGACCGCTGGGTGCACCCGGACGAGTTCCGCTGGCTCCGCGAGCAGGGCGAGGCGCTCGGCTTCGGGTCGGTCTTCGCGGGCCCGCTCGTCCGCTCGAGCTACCGCGCCGACGAGCAGAAGCACGCGGCAGACTCGGGCGTTGGAGTCGTCGCATACTGAGTCGGCACGTGACGAGGCGTACGCACGAAGGTATTTGGCGGAGGGGGGGGG
>JAJAZN010000181.1 GCA_026785685.1 Thermoleophilia bacterium | reverse complement strand
CCGACTTGCGCGGGTCCCTCGGCGAGTCCTGTTGTTGCATCAGCGCGAGGAGCCGGTAGGCCTTCGGGCTGGTCGGGCATCAGAACGCAGAGGAGCTTCGCTAGCCGGATCGCCTCGACACAGAGGTCGCGACGGACGAGCGTTGCTCCGGAGCTCGCGGCGTACCCCTCGTTGAAGACGAGGTACATCACACGGAGGGCAGCTGTCAGCCGGTCCGGAAGCATCGCGTCGGCCGGCACGCGAAACGGAATCCCGGCCGTTCGGATCTTGCGCTTCGCACGCACGAGCCGCCGCCTCCTCAGCGACGTGAATGGGCCGAACCTCGATCGCGCCGCCGTGCCAGGCGGCCGGGATCTTCGCGGCCCAGGCGATCGCCTCCTCCATCGAGTCGCACGAGAAGAGGTAGTAGCCGCCCAGCGACTCCTTCACCTCGGCGTAGGGGCCGTCGGTGACGATTGCCTCAACGCTGCGGACGCGCACGCTCGTCGCTGCGGCGGTCGACTCGAGCTCGGTCGAATCGACGAGCGCTTCCGCCGCCTCTGCGTCGCGGGCCACGGCCATGTATCCCGCGTACGCCGCCGCCCGATCCGATTCGGACATCGCGTCCCACGAGTCGGGGTTGCCGCACACGAGTGCTAGATACTCCACGTTGCCTCCCTTGCGTTGTTTGCGATTTCACCATGACGACGAACGGCGTGGACGGAAATCGACACACGCAGTTCAGGCGGAAGACATCCGCTCGAGGAGCAGTAGCGCAGCCGCTTTGTCCAGCATCTCGTTCAGGTTGCCGCACTTCGGGCTCTGGACGCAGGAGGGGCAGCCGCTCGTGCACGGACACCCCCGCAGGAGTCGCGCGGTATCAGCGACCCAGCTCGTGAAGCAATCGAACCCACGCTCGGTGATCCCGACCCCGCCGGCGTGGCCGTCGTACACGAACACGGTCGGCAGCCCCGTCTGAAAGTGGACGTTCGTCGACAGCCCACCGATGTCCCAGCGATCACACATCGCCCAGAGCGGGAGCAGGGAGATCATGGCGTGCTCCGCCGCATGGAGGGCGCCGAGCAGCTTCGGCATTTCCTCGAGCCCGTCGAGCAGGTCGCCCTCGAGCGAGAACCAGACGGCCTCCGTCTGGAACGTCACCTCCGGCAGGATCAACGGGATCACAGCCAGAGTCGAGCCATCGCGGATCGCCTTGCGCTGGTACGCGATCACCTGCTCGGTTACCGAGACCCGACCAAAGTGAAGATCCACGCCTGCGACTCGTGCGTGTCGCAGCGGCTCGTCGATCGATGTCTGCGTGTCTTTCTGCACCTGGGTGTACCAGTCCACGCCCGCCGGCTCGACGACGGCAGTGCGCGAGACCCCATCCAGCTCGCGTACGAGGTACTGGGCGCCCATGTGGAGATAGACGGCACCCTGGTGAACCGAGGAGTACGCACGCTCGCGCTCGATGAGGCCAAGGACGGATCCCGTTGTTCCATCGACGATCGTGAACGAGTCGCGATCGCCGGAACGGAGCGAGAATCGGCCCGCGGGAGTGTCCCGTCCCTTCCAGACGTACCCGGCCGGCGTCTTCTCGAGCTCGGGCAGCACGGCGGCTCGATCAAGCGCCTCCCGGCCGAGTGTCGCTGCGTCACGCTCGGCGATCGGGCCCTCGAAGGAGGCGGCGCAGACGTGCGGGTCGAGGATCCTGTGATTCGCGTGGTCGAGCCGCGTCGCTTCGACCCGGCGGTCGAGCAACGACTCCGGCTCGCGCATGAAGAATTGGTCGAGCGCATCCTCGCTTGCGATCAGCACGGCCAGACCGTGCTCGCGGCGGCCGGCGCGTCCCCACTGCTGGCGCAAGGAGGCTACCGTCCCGGGAAACCCGACCGAGATCGCGCAATCGAGCCGGCCGATGTCGATCCCGAGCTCGAGGGCGTCGGTCGCCGCCACGCCGAGCAAGTCGCCCTCCATCAGACGTCGTTCGATCTCGCGTCTCTGAGTGGGCGTGTAGCCCGCCCTGTACGGGGCGAGCCGCACCGCCGTTGCCGTGTCGACGCGCTCCGAGGTGAAGCGGTGGATGAGCTCAGCCGCCTTGCGACTCTTCGTGAAGCAGATCGTGCGGAGACCGCGCGAGACGAGCCCCGCCATCAGGAGCGAGGCCTCGGAGAGCGCGCTCGCCCGGACACCCAGTTCCGGGTCGAGGAGTGCGGGATTCCAGAGCACAATGTCCCGCTGCGCTCGAGCCGAGGTGTCCGTCTCGATGATCGTCGCGGTTTCCCCCGTGAGCGCGAGCGCGAGCTCGTCGGGGTTGGCGATCGTGGCCGACGCGAGGAGAAACTGGGGCTCTGCGCCATAGAGGCGCGCCAGGCGGCGCAAGCGCCGGATCACGTTGCCGACGTGCGAGCCGAAGACGCCTCGGTAGACGTGGGCCTCGTCGATCACCACGTAGCGCAGGTTGTAGAGCACGTCACCCCAGCGATCGTGGTTTGGGAGGATCCCGATGTGCAGCATGTCCGGGTTGGTGAGGAGCACGTTCGCCGAGCGCCGGATCTGCCCGCGTCGCTCCGGCTCCGTGTCGCCGTCGTAGATAGCGGCCCGGACCCCAGGGAGGCGGAACCCGGCGATGCCTCTGGCTTGATCCTGTGTCAGGGCCTTCGTCGGGTAGAGGTAGATGGCGCGTGCCGTCGGATCCCGGACGATCGCGTCGAGCACGGGCAGGTTGAACGCGAGCGACTTGCCCGATGCAGTGCCCGTCGCGACGAGGACGTTCTCGCCGCTCGCGGCCGCCTCCCAGGCCTCGCCCTGATGCGCATAGAGGCCGGCGATGCCCATCCGTTCGAGGGCGGCGCTGACACGGGGATCGAGGCCCGCAGGAAGAGCCTCGAGTCGGGGCGTGCGCGACGGTTCGGTCGAGCGGTACGCGAGCTCGTCACCGACGACGAGGTCGTCCCAGGGGCGGGTCACTCGCCGATGTACTGCGCGAACGCCCGCTCGTAGCGGCTCTTGCTCTGCGGCCCGATGAGCGTCTCCCGCGCCTCACCGTCGACGAAGAGGATCACCGTCGGGACGGAGAGGATGCCGTACCGGGAGGGAGTCCCGAGGTTGCCGTCGATGTCGAGCTTGACGAGGCGTGCTCGGCCGGCCGCTGCCTCCGCGATCTCGATCAGGGTGGGCTCGATCGCCTTGCACGGCCGGCACCACGGAGCGCCGAACTCGACGATCACCGGCACCTCGCTCTCGAGGACGTCCGTGGCGAATGTTGCGTCGGTGACCTCGTCCATCGGGGAAGTGTAGGGACGGAGAGGTGTCTCGCGGCTGAGCGGTCCTCGTGGGGTGTTCCGCTACAGCTGTCCGCGGAGCGCCCGGTAGCGAAGCAGCGGCACCTGGAGCATCGCCTCGACGACGATCGAGCCGCCCATCTTGGACTCGCCGACGCGGCGGTCGACGAAGGTGATCGGGATCTCGGCGACCGAGAAGCCCTTTCGCAGCACGCGGTAGGTCGCCTCGATCTGGAAGCCGTAGCCCTTGGCTGCGATCGCATCGAGGTCGACGGCTTCGAGTACCTCTCGCCGAAAGCACTTGAAGCCGCCGGTCAGGTCGCGGATGCCGACGCCGAGGAGTGTTCGCGCATAAAGGCTGCCACCGCGGGAGATGAGCTTGCGACCGGAACCCCAGTTGACCGTGCCTCCACCGGCCACCCAGCGCGAACCGAGCGTCACGTCCGTACCCGCCTCGCACGAGGCGATGAGCCGGAGCACATCGGCGGGATCGTGGGAGAAGTCGCAGTCCATCTCGACGACGAGCTCTGCCCCGGCTGCGAGGGCGCGCCTGAAGCCGGCGATGTAAGCGGGCCCGATCCCCTGCTTCTTGGGTCGATGAAGGACATCGACCCACGGCAGCTCGGCTGTGAGCGCGTCGGCCAGTGCGCCGGTGCCGTCGGGCGAGTTGTCGTCGATCACGAGCACGCGGTCGCGGTCGATGTCGAGCCGATCACCGAGCGCGCGCATCATCGGCTCGAGGTTGTCGCGCTCGTTGTAAGTGGGGATGCAGATCATCGCGCGCATCCGTCAATCTTGCACGCTGGAGCACACCTATGATCGGACGATGATCGCGGCGTCCCCTCGCAACACCGATCTTGCCGACCAGTTCGACCAGCTCGCCGATCTCTCGGAGATCCTCGGCGAGCAGTCGTTCCGGGTCGCTGCCTACCGCCGCGCGGCCACGCGCATCCGCGACACGGCCTCATCCGTGGCGGAGCTGGCCCTTCAGGGCAAGGCAAAGGAGCTGCCGGACATCGGCAAGACTATCGAGGCGAAGATCGTCGAGATCGCGGAGACCGGAGAGATGGCGGCTCTCGCAAAGCGCCGTGCCGAGGTGCCGGTTGAGGTTGCATCGTTCATGCGCCTGCCGGGCCTCGGCCCGAAGACGGCTGCACGAATCTGGCGGGAGCTCGGCGTCTCGACGCTCGCAGAGTTGCAGAACGCGGCGGAGAGCCAGAGGATCAGGGCGTTGTCGGGTCTCGGTGCAGCCACCGAGACGAAGATCCTCAAAGCGCTTGCCGAAGGAGCGGGGCCGAGCGAGCCTCGGCGGGGATTGCTCGGCAAGGGATTGCCGGTCGTGCGGGAGGTCGTCGAGGCTCTCCGGTCGCACCCGTCCGCAATCGACGTGTCCGACGCAGGCAGCACGCGGCGCCGGAGAGAGACGTTCCGTGATCTCGACGTGATCGCGACCTCAACCGACCCTGCCGCTCTGACGGCGCACTTCGTCTCGTTGCCCTGGGTGCTCGAAGTCGTGGCCCACGGCGAAACGAAGGCAACCGTCATCGATCGCGGCGGCCTCCGCCTCGACCTCAGGGTCGTTCCCCCGGAGTGCTACGGCGATCTCCTCCAGCACTTCACCGGCTCGAAGGATCACAACGTCGCCCTCAGGGAGGACGCCCAGCGTCGGGGGCTTTCCATCTCCGAGTACGGCGTTACGGTCGTCGAGACGGGGGAGGTGAAGACCTTCCGCGACGAGGCGGCGCTCTACGCGTTCCTCGGATACGCATACATCCCGCCCGAGCTGCGCGAGGACGGCGGGGAGCTCGAGGCGGCGAGGGCCGGCAAGCTACCGCACCTCGTGAAGCTCGCGGATCTCCGGGGCGAGATGCACTGTCATTCGACGTGGTCGGCGGACGGAAAGGCGACGATCGAGGAGATGGCGACGGCGGCCGCGGCCCGCGGCTACGAGTTCCTCTGCCTCACGGATCACTCCCACTACCTTCGCGAAGGGCGGATCGAGGAGCAGTGGGCCGAGATCGACGATGTCAACGGGCGGCTCGATTCGTTCCGTGTGCTCCGCGGTGTGGAGGCAAACATCAACGCCAACGGGATCGTCGACGTCCCGGACGACGTGCTCGCACAGCTCGACTGGGTTGTGGCCTCGCTGCACACGTCATTCGACAAGAATCCGACCGAGCGCGTTCTGGCTGCGATCGACAACCCACACGTCGATTGCATCGGTCACCTCACGGGGCGCCGGATCTCGCGGCGCCATGGCGCCGACCTCGACATCGATCGCGTCATCGGCCATGCCGTGGAGACCGGGACCGCGCTCGAGATCAACGGTCAGCCGGATCGGCTCGACATGCGCGATGCCCACGCGCGTCTTGCCGGTGAGGCGGGGGTGCTCATTCCTGTGAACACGGACGCACACTCGGTCGAATCCCTCGCCTATGCCGAGCTTGGCATCGGGCAGGCACGGCGAGCCTGGTTGACGAAGGAGCAGGTGCTCAATACGCGCTCCTGGGTAGAGATCGAGGTGGGCAAGACATGAGCACGTTCCGTGAGGACGGCGCTGCAGCGCTCGACTGGGTCGCGAACTACCTGGAGACGGTCAACGAGCATCCCGTGCTGTCGCAGGTCGAGCCCGGCGCGATCCGCGCCGCGCTTCCGGCGTCCCCTCCCGAGACGGCCGAGCCGTTCTCTGCCGTCCTCCGCGATCTCGACACGGTGCTCATGCCGGGCATCACGCACTGGCAGAGCCCACGCTACTTCGCCTACTTCGCGACGACCGCGGCAGAGCCCGGCATCCTCGCCGAGCTCCTGATCGCCGGCCTCAACCAGGTGGGCATCCTCTGGCGTGCGTCACCAGCGCTGCAGGAGCTCGAGGAAGTGACCCTCGACTGGCTCCGGCAGCTGCTCGGCCTGCCGGAGCCGCTCCACGGGCACATCGAAGACACGGCCTCGTCCGGCCTGATCACGGCCCTCGCTGCGGCGCGCGCTGCACGACCCGATCGGAGAGTGGTCGTGTGCTCCGAGCACACGCACTCGTCGACGGTGAAGGCCGCGCGCCTGCTCGAGCTCGATGTCCGAAAGACTCCGGCCGACGATGCATTTGCGATGCGCGCCGATGAGCTCGATCTCAGCGGCGCCTGCGCCGTCGTCGCCACCGTTGGGACGACGTCGTCTGCCGCGGTCGACCCGGTCGCGGCGATCGCCGATCGGGCTGGAGACGAGAAGGTCTGGTTGCACGTCGATGCCGCCTACGCCGGAGCAGCTGCGGTGTGCCCGGAGCTGCGGCATCACTTCGCCGGGTGGGAGCGCGCGGACTCGATCGGCGTCAACCCGCACAAGTGGCTGTTCACCCCGATGGACTGCTCGGTCTTCTTCTGCAACCGCCCCGACGACCTCCGGCGTGCCTTCAGCCTCGTCCCCGAGTACCTGCGCGTGGACGAGGACGTGGTCAGCCTGAGCGAGTATGCATCGCCGCTCGGGCGCCGGTTCCGGTCGCTCAAGCTCTGGGCGACGTTGCGGTGCTTTGGCCGCGAGGGCCTTCAGTCGATCATCCGAGAGCACGTTCGACTGGCGGCGGTGTTCGAGGAATGGGTCGCCGCAGAGTCCGGCTGGGAGCTGTGCGCCCCGCGGCACTTCTCCCTCGTGTGCTTCCGGAAGCAGGGCAGTGACGAGGAGAACGAGGCGATCATGCGACGCGTGAACGAGAGTGGTGAGATCTTCCTCTCGCACACGAAGCTCGACGGTCGGTTCGTGCTCCGACTTGCGATCGGCAACGTGCGGACGACCGAGGTGGACGTGGCGCTCGCGTGGGACGTCCTGCGTCGAGAAGCGGCGCTCTAGGATGGCGCGGGTGCGACTCGTCGCGATAGGCCTCGTCGCAGGACTCTTCAGTGCGCTCTTCGGCGTCGGCGGCGGCATCGTGATCGTCCCGCTCCTCATCGGAATGGCTGCGTTCGGGACGCGCGAGGCAACGGCGACCTCGCTTGGCGCGATCGTGGTCACGGCGAGCGCGGGAGTTGCCCTCTACTCGCTGCACGGCAAGGTCGACCCCGGCTACGCCGCGCTCGTCGGTGTGCCGGCGATGGCAGGGGCGTTGCTCGGCACAGCCGCTCAGCAGCGAATCTCGACTCGCGATTTGACACTTGCATTCTCACTCTTCCTCGCCGGCGTCGGCGTCTGGCTCCTCGTCGGGTGACCACGTCGACGATCATCCTCGGGGTGTGCCTCGGTCTCGTGGCGGGGGTGATGTCCGGCCTTCTCGGCGTCGGCGGCGGGATTCTCTTCGTCCCTCTCCTCGTCGCGCTCGGGCTCGGCCAGGTCGAGGCCGCCGCGACGTCGCTGCTCGCCATCATCCCGACGGCCGCAGTCGGTGCGATGAGACAGTCGCGATACGGCAACCTTCGCGTGCGCCCGGCGCTCGTGATCGGTGTCGCGTCCATCGTCGGTGTCGAGGTCGGCGTGAGGATTGCCACGTCTGTGCCGGAGCACGTCCTTCGACGGCTGTTCGGAGTCCTCCTCATCGCAGTCGCCGTTCAGGTCGCGTGGCGTGCCAGAGCCTCGAAGGAGAGCTACCCTAGGCCCAAGTGAATCGCCGATTTCTCCTGGTTCTTCCCATCCTGGCCTCCCTTTGTGCGGTCGCGGTTGTCGTGTCGATCGCGGCTGCTGCGCCAGGCGAGCCCGAAGCATCTGCCGCCGCGCTCGTGACGCGCGTAACCCAGCCCGGTCTCGCGGACGAAGTCTCCCTTGCGCTGACGGCCCCACCGCGGGGCGATCAGGTCGTCGCCAACTACGCGTACCCGGCGGACGGCTCGATCGTCCAGCTCAGCTCCGCCGGCGCCCGTGTCGTCGCTCAGCCCGGTGTCTCGTCGATCGCGCAGAGCGGCCTGAACGTCGCCAGCGTCTCGTTGCTCGGTGGCGAGATCTCGGCGGACGCGATCGACCTTCGTGCGAGCGTCGCGGCCGGGCCTGCAAATGCCTCGGTCGACGTGCCGGCATCGTCTGTCACGGGCCTCGTCGTCCTCGGGCAGCTCATCACACCGACACCCAACGCCGTCGTGCCTCTGGCGGATTGGGGAACACTCGAGATTCTCGCCTCGTCGTCGGAGACGACCCGGAAGGCACCGCGGTCCGCGAGCACGTCGCTGACGGCGCTCCGGATCAAGGTGACCGCAGACCACGGCGGGCTTCCGGCCGGAAGCACGATCGAGATCGGTTCCGTCTCGACGTCGACCCTTGCCGCCGCGCCCGTTGTGCCCGTGAAGCAGGCGACAAAGCCGACGGTCGCTCCGCCGGCGTCTCGGCCGGTCGTTCCGGCCAACGCGCCCCGCGAACCGGGCAAGTCCATCGCCGGCGCCCCGCCCGAGCTCGTACGCGTCGCCCCCGAGGTGACGGCACAGCTTTCGAGCGGCGGCTACGTCTTCCCCGTCTACGGGCCGGCATCGTTTGGCGACACTTTTGGCGCTCCGCGCTCCGACGTTCCCGGTGGCTGGCACCACGGTGAGGACATCTTCTCGCCACTTGGCACACCCTTACTCGCCGTCGCCGATGGCACCGTCTTCTCCGTGGGGTGGAACGACATCGGAGGCTGGCGTCTCTGGTTGCGCGACAGGGTCGGCAACGAGTTCTACTACGCCCATCTCTCCGCCTATTCACCGCTCGCCGTGAACGGGAAACAGGTCAGGGCGGGCGACGTCCTCGGGTTCATGGGGAAGACCGGCGATGCGGAGTTCACCCCGGTGCACGTGCACTTCGAGATCCACCCCGTCTCGTTGCTCTCGCTCGGCTACGACGGGGCGGTGGCTCCCTATCCGTTCCTGAACGCCTGGCGCCGCGCCGAGGACGTCTCGTTCGATGCGGGGCGCGCCTACCTCCCACTGGACGGGCCTGCCGGGTCGCGCGGCGCGATCGCACCTCCGGCCGGCGCCGTTCTCCTCGAGGCGTCCGACATCTCGAGCTCGAGCGGCCTCACGCCGGGCTCACTGAAGGCGACCCTCACCGGTCGGGCTCCGAAGAGCAAGACCGGTGGAGGGGATCGCTAGTGTGGCGACTCACAACGTGTGACCGGAAACAGCATTGTTATGGGACGACGCACTGGCGCGTCGGTCGGACTACTCGTCGGAAGCGTCGACCGCCTCTTCCGCCACCTCGGCGGTGCCGGTCGCTTTGGCCGAGAACGCGTCCTCGGTATCTACAGCGGTGAAGTCGAACTCCTCGAGCGGCTGCAGGTCGTCGTCCCCCGCGACCTTGTCCATCAGCCATTCACGCGTCTGCGGGCCTGACCACGGATTGTAGAGCGCGCCAGCAACGAGGCCCGCCAGAAGCATGGCGTTTCGGCCCTTGTGGCTCTTCTTCTTGCCCTTGAGGGTGCCGGCGGCCTTACCGAACTCCTCGAGTGCCTTGCGGAGATTCTCCTGCACCTTCTCGTCGGTCGCGAGGCGCGACGCGGACTTGGCCGCACCGCCGTCCTTCGCATCCTTGACGAGAGGCCCGTAGAGCTTCTTCGCAGCGGAGAGGGCCTCCTTGAGGTCGTCGCGGAATTCCTTGTCGTAGAGCGCGCGATCGAGATACGGCTTCAGCGTCTCGACCGTCGGCGCGACTTTCGAATCCTTCTTTGCCATCTCGGCCGTCCTTTCCTCGTGCAACGTGGGAGGTGAAGTATGACGATGTCCGGTCGCCTACGATGGGTTGTACCCGTGAGACGCGTCAAACAAACCATTTTCGGCCTCACTGCGGCGATGGCCGCGTTCGCCTACGTCTGGTTCGCTGCGGTGCGTGCGGTGCCTGGCGTCCGGCAGCGAAAGGCCGCTGCCCGTGCGGCACGGGGTGGCTGAACCTCAACGCCAGACGCTGACGCCTGGGTGCGTACGCTGAGGCGATGCACGTCCCTCCCCTGATCCGCGGCTCGGTGCTGATGCGCTCCGTCTCGCTCGTCTTCGGCCTGCTCCTCTTCGCCCTCGGGATCGTCCTGCTGCTCGAGTCCGGCCTGGGGCTCTCCCCGTGGGACGTCCTCGCGCAGGGCATCTCGGATAAGACGTCGCTGTCCTTCGGTACTGCGAACATCGCGATCGCCGTCGTCGTCCTCGTAGTGGCGTGGGCCCTCGGCGCACGGATCGGATTGGGGACGGTCGCAAATGCTGTCCTGATCGGCCTCTTCGTGGACTGGCTGATCGCGATCGACGCCGTCGACGCGTTGTCGGATGCCGCGCTCGCGATCCGGATCGTCCTCATGATCGCGGGGATCCTGATCATCGGTATCGGGACGGGGTTCTATGTCGGAGCCGGCATGGGAGCAGGCCCGCGCGACTCCCTGATGCTTGTCACCTCCCGCCGATCCGGGGCGCGCATCGGGATCACCCGGGCAACGATCGAGGTTGCAGTCACGGTTCTCGGGTTCGCACTCGGCGGAACAGTGGGAATCGGCACCCTGGCGTTTGCCTTCGGAATCGGCCCTGCGGTCGAGCTGTCGTTCTGGCTCCTCGAGCGGAGTCCGATCGCGAAAGCGGCACAGAACGCCTCGCACGCGGTCTGATCCGGTTAGCATCGCGGCATGAAGGGATTGGTCTGTGCAGGCGGGGAGGCGACGCGGCTCGGTGAGCTGACGCGCGTCACGAACAAGCACCTGCTCCCCGTCGGCAGCTGGCCGATGGTCTACTACCCGCTCCAACTCCTCCAGCTCGCCGGCATCCGCGAGGTTCTTCTGGTCACCGGGAAGGGTCATGCCGGCCAGATGATCGACCTCCTAGGCGACGGCCACCTCACCGTCCGCGGGGGCGAAGCGCCACTTCTCGAGCTCGACCTCACCTATAAGGTGCAGACGCAGCCAGGCGGTATTGCCGAGGTCGTAGGGATGGCCGAGGACTTCGCCGGTGGCGAGCCTCTGGTGGTCGTCCTCGGCGACAACATCTTCGAGTACTCCCACGCGGCCGAGATCGCAGCCTGGGGAGACACTGGCGTGGGAGCTCAGGTGTTCGTGAAAGACGTTCCGGATCCCGAGAACTTCGGCGTCGTCGTCTATGACAGCGACCGGAAGGTCGTTGACCTCGCGGAGAAGGCCGGCGTCGTCGACCTCCGCTATCCGGCGCCGCCCTCGAACGATGCGATCGTCGGTCTGTATTGCTACCCACCCGACGTCTTCTCCGTGATCTCGAACCTCGCGCGCTCGAGCCGGGGCGAGCTCGAGATCACCGACGTCAATCGCGCCTATGCAGAGCGAGGCGAGCTGTCCGTCGTTCCCGTTAACGGCTGGTGGGAGGACGCGGGCAAGCACTGGCAACATCTCGCCGAGGTCGGGCGACTGATCGACGAGACAGGAGTCAACAAGTGAGTGTTGAGGGGATCGTCCGGATCCCGTTGCAGCGCTTCGCGGACGACCGTGGATGGTTCTTCGAGCTCCGACGCGAAAGCCTCCTCCCGAAGCCCACGGTTCAGACGAACGTCTCGATGTCACGTCAGGGCGTCATCCGGGGCCTCCACTTCCACGAGCGCGGCCAGGACGACCTCTTTGCGTGCCTTCAGGGAACGGCACGCGTCGTCGTGCTCGACCGGGAGACGGGGGCGACGTTCACGGAGGACATCGGCGATGAGAACCCGGTGGCGCTCTATATCCCGGGTCGTCACGCGCACGGCTTTGAGGCACTCACCGATCTGCTGTTCGTCTATCACGTGACCGAGGAGTACGATCCCGCCGATCCCGACGAGCAAGGAATCGCCTGGGACGACCCGCGCGTGAAGGACCTGTGGAGCACCCAGACACCCATTCTCTCGTCACGAGACAGCGCCGCAGCGTCCTGATCACGGGCGCCCAGGGGCAGCTCGGGGCGGCGCTCGTTGACGTCTTCGCGACGGATGCGGTGACCGCACTCTCGCGCGCGGACTGGGACGTTCGATTCCCCGCACCGCCGGATCTCGCGTCGCCGGATCTCGTCCTCCACACCGCAGCCTGGACGAACGTCGACGGCGCTGAGGACGATCCGCAGGGTGCTGCAGAGGTCAATGTCGGTGGGACGGCGCATGCTGCCGAGCTCGGAGCGCCGATCGTCGCGTACTCCTCCGACTACGTGTTCGATGGTCGCAAGGGTACCCCGTACGTGGAGTCGGATAGCCCGAACCCCCTCTCCGCGTACGGCCGTTCCAAGCTCCACGGCGAGGCGGCGGCGGGCGAGCAGGCATGGATCGTGCGCAGCTCCTGGCTCTACGGCCCGACCGGGCACAACTTCGTCCGAACAATGCTCCGTCTCGGAGCAGAACGCGACGAGGTCGCCGTTGTCGACGATCAGCTCGGCTGCCCGACCTACGTGGGGCACCTCGCGAGCGCGACGCGAGAGCTCGTGTACAGCTCCGCGCCCTTCGGCATCTGGCATCTCGCTGCGGCCGGCGAGTGCACCTGGGCGGACTTCGCGGAGGCGATCTTCGAGGGGGCCGGCCTCGACTGTCGTGTGAAGCGGATCACGACGGCCGAGTTCGGGGCGAAGGCGCCACGACCAGCCGAGTCGGTGTTGCGGAGCGAGAAGGACGCTCCAGAGCTCCCACAGTGGCGTGACGGCCTGTCGGAATGCCTCGCCGCTCTCGGAGCAGCGCGCTAGACCGCTGCCGCCCAACCCACTTGTGACGATTTTCACAGGGATTCTGTGCGGGCGATCGAACCGAACGCGAGCCCGGACTGTGGCTACCCTGTCCCCATGCGCGTGCTCGTCACCGGTGGCGCCGGGTTCATCGGTTCCCATTTCGTGCGGAGGCTCACTGACGGTGGCCACAGTGTCGTCGTTCTCGACAAGCTCACGTACGCTGGCAATCCCGCGAACCTCGAGGGAGTCGAGCACGAGTTCGTCCACGGAGATATCGCGGATCCGGTGGCCGTTGCGGCGGCCACTGCAGGATGCGACGCGATTGTGAATTTCGCGGCGGAGACGCACGTCGATCGGTCGATCCTCGGCCCGACCGAGTTCGTCCACACCGATGTCCTCGGCACGATGTGCCTCCTCGAGGCGGCACGCGAAACCGGCGCTCGGTTCGTTCAGGTTTCAACAGACGAGGTTTACGGTGATCTCGAGGCGGGGGGGGAAGCGCTCGAAGGTGATCCGCTGCGACCGTCGAGCCCGTACAGCGCCGCGAAGGCGGGCGGCGATCTACAGGTGCTCGCGTATGTGCGAACGTACGGCGTGCGCGCGTCGATCACGCGGGGCGCGAACACCTATGGTCCCAACCAGTACCCGGAGAAGCTCGTTCCCCTGTTCACCACGAACGCGATCGAGGGCGAGCCGCTCCCGGTCTACGGAGACGGCAAGCAGGTGCGGGAATGGCTGCACGCCGAGGACCATTGCGCCGGCATCGAGCTCGTGCTCCACGAGGGTGCGCCCGGCGAGGTCTACAACGTCGGCGGCGAAGATCACGAGAACATCGAGATCACGCACCGGATCCTCGAGCTGACCGGAGCCGACGCATCGCTCGTTCGTCATGTGGAGGACAGGGCAGGACACGACCGGCGCTACGCCCTGGACGACTCGAAGCTCCGGGCACTCGGCTGGAAGCCCCAGCACTCGTTTGGCGAGGGCGGCCTCCCTGCGACGGTCGACTGGTACCGCGAGAACCGTTCGTGGTGGGAGCCGATCAAGTCGGGCGCGTATCGCGCCTACTATGACGAGCAGTACGCAAACCGGCTCAAGGCCTGAGCCGTCTAACCGAGAACAGTTCCATGAGGTTCCTCATGCTGCGACGCGTCCTCGTTCCCATCCTCTCGCTCGTTCTCGCCGGCGCGGCCGGTGCGGCCCTGTCTGCTCAACCGTCCGGGCCCATCACCCCGGCTCCCGCGCCTGCCTTGTCGGCTCCGACCTACGTGCTCACGGGTGGAGGCTACGGTCACGGGGTCGGCCTCAACCAGTACGGCGCTCTCGCCCAGGCGAAGGTGAACCGCGACTACCGCGACATTCTCGCTTTCTACTATCCGGGCACGGAACTGACGAAGGCCGCTGTTGCGAAGGTCAGGGTTCTCCTCGCCGACGACCGTCCGTCCGTGAAGCTCGCATCGGCCGTGCCGTTCTCCGTCAGGGATGGATCCGGCGTCGTGACGGAGCTCCAACCCGGCGAGATCACGGTCAAGCCGAATCTCCGTGTCGTCGTGGACGGCCAGCCGACGCGCCTCCCGGGGCCTCTCGCCTTCGTGCCGACGCCGGGAACGCTGTTGCAGCTCGACGGGAAGGAGTATCGAGGCGAGATCCGACTCTCTGTTGTCTCGGGTGCACTTCGGGTCATCGACGTTCTCGGGCTCGACGCCTATCTGCTCGGCGTCGTTCCCGGCGAGGTTCCCAAGGAGTGGCCGGCGGCGGCGCTCCAGGCACAGGCTGTGGCCGCGCGTTCGTACGCGCTAGCGAGCATCGTCAAGAGCAAGCCGTTCGACCTCTACTCGGATACGCGCAGCCAGGTGTACTACGGTGTCTCGGCCGAGGCGCCAACGACAACCGCCGCTGTGAAGGCGACCCGCGGTCAGATCCTCAGCTACGCCGGAAAGGTCGCGACCGCGTTCTACTACTCGTCGTCGGGCGGGCGCACCGCGTCGAGCGAGGACGTCTTCGGCGTTCTCACGCCGTACCTGCAGGCGCGAGACGACCCCTGGGATACGCTCTCGCCCTATCATCGCTGGGCTCCGCGGTCGTTCACGCCGGCGACGCTCGGTCAGGCGTTCCGCCTTTCTGCACCGGTCGTCGACGTGAAGGTGGAGCCGTCCGAGTCCGGCCGGCCCCTCTCCGTCACGCTGATCAAGAGAACGGGTGCAACCGTGCTCCTCCGAGCAGCAGACGTCCGCGCCACGCTTGGCCTTCGCTCGACCGCGTTCAAGCTGGGAGTCCTGCGCGGGGCGGGGCCGACGCCGTCACCCCGGCCGGCCGCGCCGGTCATCATCTCCGGCGTCGCCCGTGACGTCACCATGCCTCTGCTCGAGAAGCTCGGCGCCAAGGGCACGTGGCTGCCGGCGGTCAACCTGAAGCCAGGACTTGACGGGGCCTTCATCGCCACGGTAAGGCCGAAGCTCACGGCGACGTACCGGCTCGTCGCCGACGGCGTCGTCGGTCCGGCCCTGACGATCACCGTTCCCGCCGAGGCCGTCAAGTGATCGCACGCGCGGCCTCCGCTGTCGCGCTCGCGGTGATCGTGGCTGGCGTCGTCGGACTCGTTGCTCCGCCGCGCGCATCCGCGGCCCGTTACGCGGTCGGTCTGGCGGAGGGAGAGAACAGCGCAGCCGTCGTCGGCCGGCTCCGCGCCCAAGGGGCGACGCGTATCGTCGACCTCAGCCCGATTCGCGCGCTCGCTGTTTCTGCTCCCAGCAGACGCAAACTCGACCGCGTCAATGGTGTCTCGTACGTCGAGGAGCTCGGTGGCCGTGCCGTGTCGTACACCCCGAATGACCCGTTCCTTGCGCGGCAGTGGTACGCAGCCCAGAACCGCGCGTTCGACTTCTGGCCCGAGCCTCCACTCCTCGCTTCGGTCCGGGTAGCAGTGATCGATTCCGGCATCGACGGAACCCATCCGGAGTTCCAGGGCCGCATTGCTGCGGCGAAGAGCTTTGTTGGAGGACCTCCCACGGTCGACACCCAAGGGCACGGGACGTTCGTCGCAGGCCTGATCGCAGCCCGAACGAACGACGGAGTCGGCATCGCAGGTCTCGCGCCGCCGGCCGAGCTCCTGATCGCGAAGGTCGTCGGGCCTGACCGGTCGATCCCGGTCGAGGCGGAGGCGAAGGCGATCCGCTGGGCGGTCGCCAACGGTGCGCGCATCATCAACATGAGCCTTGGCGGTTCCCGTGACCCTCTCGATCCGAGTCGAGACACGTACTCGCAACTCGAGGCTGACGCCGTTGCGTACGCCGTCGCGAAAGGCGTGCTCGTCGTCGCGGCAGTCGGAAATGCCGATCAAGCCCCTGCCCAACCGTGGCCCTATGCGAGTTGGCCCGCCGCGCTGCCGCACGTCGTGGGTGTGAGCGCGTTCGGCCCAAAGGGTGGCTCGCCGGCGTTCTCGAATCGCGACACCCAGTTCAACGACATCGCGGCGCCGGGCGTCGACATCCTCTCGACCTTCCCGTTCCCGCTCACGTCGGCGTTCCCCGGCTGCGCCGAGCAGGGATACTCGAGCTGTGGGCCCGAGGAGTACCGGTCAGCCGAGGGAACGAGCTTCGCTACCCCACAGGTCACCGCTGCGGCCGCCGTGCTGCTCGCATCCGCACCCAGTCTGACGGCCGACCAGGCGACCTCGCTCCTCCTCGGTGGAGCGGTCGATGCGACACCCGTGAACGGCTGTGGAGTGTGCGCTGCCGGGAGAGACCGATTCACAGGCTTCGGTCGCCTCGATCAATCGGCGTCGCTCGAGCTCCTTGCCACAGGCCTTCCCGCGGCGGACAGGTACGAGCCAAACGACGGAGCCGGGTCGGGTGCCTACACGCTCTTCGGCCGGCGGCGCGCTGTCGACGGAACGCTCGACTACTGGAACGACCGTGATGATGTCTACCGCGTCTATCTGCGTGCCGGGGAGCAAATCACGGTGACCTCAGCGCCGGACGCACCCGTCCGACCAGCGCTCGCTCTCTGGCGACCGGGGACGCTGGCAGTCGATGCGACATCCGCACCGGTTCGGCGCCTCGCGACACGTCCGGCGGGCAGTGCGCTTGCCCACAGGGCTCGCGTGGCCGGGTGGTACTTCCTCCACGTCCGCGCGACGAGGTCGATCTCCGGCGCCTATCGGATCGCCGTGTCGAAGTCGCGTTAGGCGACTCTTTCTTACGCGTCGAGCAGTTCGTCCTCGGGGACGTCCCGCAGAACGCGGGCCGGCGACCCGACGACGACAACGCGCGGCGGTACGTCCTTCGTGACGACAGCGCCCGCACCGACGAAGGCGTCCTCGCCGATCTCGACCTGCGGGCAGAGGATGGCGCCGCCGCCGATGCGCGCCCCGCGTCGGATCGTCGGCCCCTTGATGCTGCCGAAGCGCTTCTCCGTACGACCCATCCAGTTGTCGTTCGTCGTCACGACGCACGGGGCGATGAACACGTGCTCCTCGAGCGTCGAGTACGCCGTGATGTAGGCGTCGGCCTGGATCTTCGTCATCGCACCGATTGTCGTGTCGTTCTCGACGAGGGAACCCCGCCCGACGATGACGTCGTCGCCGATCGTGACTCGCTCACGGACGCATGACTGATCGCCGAGGATGACGCGCGCACCGATCGACGTCCCGGCGAAGACGATCGCGCCAGTCGAGACGATGGTGCCTGCTCCGATCACCGTCGCTGGCAACGGCTCGCGCTTTGCGGTCGAGCGGGGAGAGAGCGTCGGCTGCTTACCGACGACGGCGTTCTCGAGCACCCTGACTCCGTCGCCGAGTATCGTTCCGGGATAGACGATCGCGCTCGGGTGAACCTCCGCACTCACGCAGGCGCGCCCGTGTGTAAGGACGTGGTCAGCCGGTCGAGCGTCCGCACGACAGCGAGGCCGTCGGTCGCTTCGCGATGATCGCCCGGTCCCTCGGCAACGAGCTTGAGAAAGTGCTGCAGCTCGAGCTTGAGTGGCTCATCGGCAACGATCTTCGGGCTGAAGATGTCGCCTGTCCGGGTGCGCCACTCTCCCTCCGTCGGCTCCCAGGGGCCTTTCTCGTACACGGTCACCTTCCGCTCGAGCTCCATGTCGTCGAAGACGACCATCTTCTCGCGGCCGACAACCGTCATCTTGCGCATCTTGTGTGGGTCGAGCCAGGAGAGGTGCATGTGTGCGACCTTTCCGGACGGGAAGCGGAGGAAGCAGAACACGACGTCCTCGATGCCCGGCTGGACGAAGTCCTGCCCGTAGGCGACGACCTCGGAGGGCTCCTCGCCGAGGAGCCAGAGGATCACCGAGAGATCGTGAACCCCGAGCGACCAGAGGGCGTTCTCGTTCGAACGGATCACTCCGAGGTTCTGACGGTTCCCGTAGACGCAGGCGATATCCCCGAGCCCACCGGAGTCGACGAGCTCCTTCACCTTGCGAAGGCCGGGGTGGTAGAGGAGCAGGTGACCCGGCATCAGAACGAGGTCGCCCTTCAGTGCGAGGGCAACGAGCTCTTCCATCTCCTCGCCGCGCATCGCCGGCGGCTTTTCCACGAAGACGTGCTTCCCCGCCTCGAGCGCCTGCTTCGCGAGCGCGTAGTGGGAAGGTACGGGTGTCGCGATCGTGACCGCGTGAACCGTGTCGTCCGCAAGGGCATCCGTGAACGACGCGGTGATCGTGGCCTGCGGATACCGCGACGCGTACTCGGCCTGCCGGGCAGCGTCCGTGTCGACGACCCAGGCGAGCTCGGAGAGCTCTCCTACGACCCGCACGACGTTCTTGCCCCAGCCGCCGACGCCCGCGTGGGCGACGCGAATCACAGCTTCCAGACCTTCTCGTCGGCGATGCCGCGACGGCCGACGGCGTTTCGCAGGTCGACGACGAGGCGTGCGTCTGCCACGAGCTGTGCGTAGTCGATCCCGGTGTGTGCGGTAGCGATCACGACCGCGTCGTAGGCGCCCGGGTCGAGCGGCTGCGAGACGAGCTCCTTGCCGTGCTCGATGAACGAGGGGACGTGCGGAGCGTGGTACGCCACGTCCGCGCCGGCGTTCCGGAGTAGCTCGATCAGCTTCACCGCAGGTGACTCGCGCATGTCCGAGATATCGGCCTTGTAGGCGACGCCGAGGACGAGGATCAGCGAGCCACTGAGTGATTTTCCCGCGCCGTGATTGAGCGCCTGTGAGACCCGCGAGCGGCAGTAGTACGGCATGTTCTGATTGACCTCGCCTGCGAGCTCGATGAAGCGGGTCGAGAAGTCGTACTCGCGCGCCTTCCAGGTGAGGTAAAAGGGATCGATCGGGATGCAATGGCCGCCGAGACCGGGCCCCGGATCGAAGCGCATGAACCCGAACGGCTTCGTGTCCGCCGCCTCGACGACCTCCCAGATGTCGATTCCCATCCGGTCGCACAGCTGGGCGAGCTCGTTGACGAGCGCGATGTTGACGGAACGAAAGATGTTCTCGAGCAGCTTCGTCAGCTCCGCTGCTTCCGGAGTGGAGACGCGGTGGATGGTGTCGATGGCGCTGGCGTAGAGCGCAGCTGCGGCCTCGGTCGAGGCTTCGTTGATGCCTCCGACGACCTTCGGCACGGTCTTCGTCGTGTGGTCGAGACGGCCGGGATCGATCCGCTCGGGGGAGAATGCGAGATGGAAATCGACGCCCGCGGTCAGCCCCGAGCCGCGCTCGAGGATCGGCAGCAACTCGTCCCTGGTGGTGCCGGGGTAGGTCGTCGACTCGAGCACAACGAGGTGACCCTGACGCAGGCGGGCCGCGATCTCAGCGGTCGCCGCTCGCACGATCGAAAGGTCGGGCTCACGCTGCTTCGAGAGCGGCGTCGGTAGCGCGATTACGATCGCGTCCGCCTCGCCCAACTCGTCGTAGTCCGTGGTGGCGCGCAGTCCGCGCTCCTCGACGAGTTCCTTCAGCTTGGCGCTCGGCACGTCCTCGATGTAGCTCTCGCCTCGGTTGAGCTGGGCGACCCGCTCGGCGCTGACGTCGACGAGCAGGACCGACCGGCCCGCGTCGGCGAAGACCTGCGCGAGGGGGACGCCGACGTATCCGGCGCCGATGATTGCGACGTCACGATGCACAGCGCGCAATGGTACCCCCGAGGACGGTCGCGATTCGCTCGGAGGCGTGGCCGTCGCCGTACAACGACGGAAGATCGGGGGGAATCTCGGCGCGTTCGATCTCTTCGACGATCGAGACCGGGTCGTCATCGACGAGCACGTTTGCGCCGGCGTGAACCGTGTCGACCCACTCGGTCGACGGGCGCATCGTCACGCACGGAACTCCGTACCAGTAGGCCTCCTTCTGCAGGCCGCCCGAGTCGGTCGCGATCACCGCTGCCTGCGAGGCCAGGGCGGCGAAGTCGAGATACCCGAGCGCGTCGATCAGCAGAATCGCCGGGGGAAGCTCGATCGCGTTCTCTCTGAGAACGGATCGCGTCCGCGGATGTGCGGCAAAGACGACAGGGCGGGACGAGCCACCGAGGCCCGCGATGATCCTCCTCAGCCGTTCGGGCCGAACGTTCGCCTCACGATGAACCGTTGCGAGGACGTAGGCACCGGGCTCGAGACCGAGGGAGGCGAGGATGTCGGAGCGTTCGCGGGCAAGTGGTGCGAACCGATTCACTGCGTCTGCCATCACGTCGCCCACGACATGGATCTCACCGGTGACACGCTCCTCGCGGAGGGTGGTTGCCGAGCGCTCGTCCGGCGTGAAAAGGAGTGATGAAAGCCGATCGACCTCGATCCGGTTCCGCTCCTCGGGCATTGACAGGTCGCCGCTTCTTAGCCCCGCCTCGACGTGGGCGACCGGGTATGTGCCGCGCGCCTGTGCTCCAGCCAGTGTCGAGTTGGTGTCCCCGTAGACGAGCACCGCGTCCGGCCGCCATTTTGAGACCGTCGACCGAAGGGCGGCTTCAAGCGCCGCGATGTCCGATGTTCGGAGATCGAGCGTGACGTCCGGCGCCCCAAGGTCGAGCTCTTCGAAGAAGATTTCGGACATGGCGGCGTCCCAGTGCTGTCCGGTGTGAACGACCACCTCGTCGATCCCCTGCGTGCGCAGGGCCTCGGAGAGCGGCGCCGACTTGATGAACTGCGGCCGGTTGCCGACGACCGTGAGGACCTTCACGACGTCGCCATTCCGCGTGAACGGGTGCCGCGCACATCGGGAGCGTAGCCCAACTCGATCTCGGCTCCGAGCTCTGTCACGATCTCCATGAACGCCTGGGCGGCCGGGGTGGGTGCACGATCGACGTGCCAGGCAAGCGCGATTCGTCGAGGAGGCAAGCCGGACACCGCGAGGACGGTTACATCCGAGCTGGTCTCCACAGCGAGCAGAGGCACGACGGCGTACCCGATGCCTGCACCGACGAGACCTTGCACCGTTCCTCCCTCGTCCGAGCGGAAGACGACCTCGAGATCGAGTCCTCTCGATCGGAGGAGCGCCTCGGCGCCCTCGGTCGAACGGCGGTATCCGATCAGGGGCAGTCTGGCGATCTCCCGTGGGCGAACGGTCCTGCCGTCACGGGCGAGGTCCGATTCTGCCGGAGCGAGCAGGACGTACGGGTCCGACAGGACGGCGACTTGCTCGAAGTTCGGGTCTTCGTTCTCGCGCACAAATGCGAGATCGATCTCCCCGCGCTCGAGCAGCGTCAGGAGATCTTCGTCGTAGCCCGCCTCGAGAAGCCGCACCTCGACATCGGGCCAGCGCTCGACGTACCGGCGCATCGCTCCCGGCACGAGCCGCACTCCCACGCTCTGAAACGTGCCGACGCGAACGGTTCCCGCGTCCCCCACCGCGAGCGCGTTGAGATCGGCCTCTGCAGAGCGCATCGCGGCCGATGCCCTCCGTGCATGACGGAGGAGGCGCTCGCCCGCATCGGTCGGCGTCACCGGCTTTCGCCCACCTGGTCGCACGAGCAGGCGAAGGCCGGCGGCGTGTTCGAGCGCCGCGATCTGCTGGCTGATCGCTGACTGGGAATACCCGAGCTCGATCCCGGCGCGGGCGAACGAACCCGTCTGGACGACGGTCTCGAGCGCAACGAGATGGCGAATCTCGACGCCCGCTAATCGACCATGTTTCTTGATTGATCTGTCCATCAATCTGCATTTTACTTATCGATCCGCGATGGCGATCCTAAACAGTATGAAACGCTTCGATCTCGAGCTTCGCGTCCTTCTGGCGCTCGTCGTCGTGAACGGTGTCGCGGAGGCTTCGATCGTTCCGCTTCTTCCTTCCATCCGGGACGATCTCGGCATGACGTCGGTGCAGGCCGGCCTCGTCCTCTCTGCGACGACGATCGCCACGCTTGTCATCGCCATGCCGGTTGGTGTTGCAGCGAACCGGTTCGGGACGCGCGTCCCCCTCGTCATCGCGGCCGGCCTGATCCCCATCGCCCTTCTCGGTCAGGCTCTCGCCGCGTCGCTGCCGCTCCTCATCGGAGCCCGCCTTCTCTTCGGGTTGAGCTTCGGGATCATCTGGGTGATTGCTCCGGCGCGCGCGGCGGCCGCCGGGCGCGGGGCCAGCGGCACAGGCTCGATGATCGCCGCCTCCGGCCTCGGCTGGTTGATCGGCCCGGTCGTCGCGGGCGGTGTCGCGGACGTGGCGGGTTGGCGGATCGCCTCGCTCGTCCTCGCGGTCTGCGCCCTCCCGCTCGTCCCGCTCATCGCGCGCTACGCGGAGCCGCGCCGCACCGGCGAGAGGCTCGAAAGGGTGCGGCTCGGTGCAGCGCTCGGCCTCGTCCGCCGTCATCGCGCGATCGCAGGCGCAGCACTCGTCAGCGCCCTTCTTGGCGTCGTTGGTGGGGTGTCAGGGCTCTTGCTTCCGCTCGCCCTCGCGGGCAACGGTCTTTCGGCCGGTGGGATCGGGCTCGTCTTCGGGATCTCTGCAGCCGTCTGGATCGCAGCGGCGGCTCTGGTCGGCCGACTGCGTGCCTCGGCGGTGCATCTGCGCGGCGTTGGGGTTGCGGTCGCAGTCCTCGCCGGTGCGTGGTTGTTGCCAGCCTTTGGGCTCTCGACGTTCGCCCTCCTCGCGTTCCTGCTTGTCTCGACCGGCTGCCGGTCGGCGATCAACGCGCTGAACTTCGCGGTCTGCGTGCGGGCGAGTTCGGGCGACTCGGCACCTGCCGTGGTCGGCGTGATGAATCTCGCGTGGGCGGTGACGGCGCTGTCGACGCCGCTGCTCGCCGGTCTCGCCGACGGGAGTGCGGGCGTCCGGACTGCCTTCGCGCTGACTGGCCTCGCGGCCGCTGCTGTTGCGGTGTTGCTGCTCGCGCCGCGGGGCAGTCCGGTGTCCGAGCCGGTCACGTCATAGGTCTCGACCCGAATCGGTGCTGCCTGAGTCGCGGGTCGTGGCTACACTTCCGATCCGCTCGGGCCGTTAGCTCAGTTGGTAGAGCAGGGGACTCTTAATCCCAAGGTCGAAGGTTCGAATCCTTCACGGCCCATCACAGAAACGGCTTGGCTATGGGTTTCGGGGCCGTGCGGCTTTCGTCGTCCAGGGGCCGCGCGAACGGTACGGCTCACAGACCCTCGTCCCGGCACTGGAACGGCAAGGGCGGGTATGCCTGGAGTGCCTGGAAGCTCTCATGAGGCCGAATCGAAAGGCTCCACACACGATACCGGTCGGTGTCATTACCGCACCGGGAAGGCCTTCGGCCTTCAGGGTAGGTCGGCTCGGCTGAGTGATTAGCTGATGCTTCCTGGTTGTTCGAGCCAGGGGAAGTGTCCGCAGTTGTCGATGACTTCGAGCTGGGCGTTCCGGGCCAGGTCGGCGCTTTCTTGGCTGCGTTGCCAGGGGATCGGGCTGTTCCGTCCATGGATGAAGAGGAGCCGGAGATCGCTCTGCGGCAGCCCTCTGACCAAGGTTCCGCGCTCGAAGTGCTGCCGGATCGAGGCGAACGTTTCCGCGTAGACGTCGTTGTTCATCCTCATCGGGGGCATCGGCGGTGCGCTCTCGGGGCGAGCGTAGTAGTAGGGCCAGACCAGCCGCATCATCTCGGCTCCGTCAGCCTCGGTTCCCTGCCCTTCTAGGAGTCGGGCGTCCATCTCGTCAACACGCACGGCCGTTTCCGGGGTGAGACGGGATGTCAGGTTCGTGCCCAGTTCGGCCTCGCCTCCGTCCGGAACAGCGCCCAGCGGATCGATCACGATCGCGCCCAGCAGCCGTTCGGGCGCGGCGACGGCAAGGTGCATCGCCAGATGACCACCCCAGGAATGGCCCACGACCCATGCCCGCTCGATACCGAGCCCATCGAGCACGGCAACCGCGTCAGCGACATGATCTTCGACCGTGGCGGAGCCGCTCACTCTCGTCGGCGGGAGCCCACGCTGCTGGTAGCGGATCGTCCGGAAGAGCCCAGCCAGCTCCGCTGCGAGGCCTTCGGTGTAATCGGATAGACCGGGCCCTCCGTGCAGGATCAGCGCCGCCGGGCCATCTCCAGCGTCCCAGCCGCCGATCTCATCGCCGTCGACCCGAATAGTGAACCCGTCCACAGCCACTGCCCGATCCTAACTACCCACCGAAGCTTGCGTCTGACTCGTCCCCGCGCACCATCCCGAGAGCAACATGCAAATGCGAGTGGCCAGTTCCTGCCGGTATGTGTCCCAACTGAACCGGCTGACCGTCCATAGTCAGCGGCGGGATCAACGGCGACACTGATGTGCTGACCGGGCGATGTCAGCCCGCCAGCTTTCTGCGACCGCGAACCGCCCTGACAGAGATGGCGGACTCCACTCCTGACCGCCGCACAACGTCGGAGCACCCTCAGCGTTCAGGAGGTCAGCAATCGTGCAGGGATCGCGGCCTCCCTCACTGAATCAGACCGCATGAGCGCTCTCGTCGTAATTCGGTTCGCGATCTTCTCCGCAATGGCCGTCGCCATTCTCTCGGCCGCACGGGCGGGCTACTGATACTCCTGCGGTTCTGCCAGTGTCACCCTCGGGTTAACCTTCCCCTCGGTGATCCTCCTCAACGGCATTACCGTCACTGACGACGACGTACGGCCCCTCTTTGAGCTGCGCGGCAAACAGGTACAGGCTGGGGTAGGAGGATCGGTTGCGGCTCGCTGTTGCCGCTGCGGGTGGTGTTCGCGTGGCTAGCGGCTTAGACTCGCGCGATGTCGGCATGTCCTTCCTGTGGTCACGAGAACCCTGACGGCGCGAACTTCTGCATGGAGTGCGCAGCCCCGCTGACTGCCGCTGCGCCTCGGGCGGTGCAGGAGCGCAAGGTCGTGAGTGTGTTGTTCTGTGATCTGGTGGGGTTCACGGCGGCCTCCGAGAACGCGGATCCGGAAGAGGTGCAGGCTCGGAT
>JAJAZN010000180.1 GCA_026785685.1 Thermoleophilia bacterium | reverse complement strand
GGCCTGCGCGGCCCCATCCCCACACGTCCTGACGACCCCGACGAGCGCCTCGCGATCACGCAAAACGGTGGATCCAGGCTGAACCGCCCCAACCGCACTCCCAACCCACATCAAGCCTCTAGGGTGGGATCCATGGATAGCGTCGTTCTCACCGGCTCGGATCTGACGCTCGAGGACCTGCTCACGGTCGCTCGAGGTCGCAGGCGCGTGGAGATCGCGCCGGCCGCGCTCGACAAGATGGCCAGAGCGCGCGACGTAGCCGAGCGCACGATCGAGCGGGGAGCAAGCGCGTACGGCGTCACGACCGGCGTCGGCAGCCGCAAGTCGTTCGCGGCTGACGCTCCGGGGCACGACCGGCTGCTCGTGCGCCAACACGTAACGGCGCAGGGCTCCCCCATTGCCCACGAGATCGTTCGTGCGATGGCACTGCGGTTGGCGAACGCCTTCGCAGCCGGCACGACGGTAGCGCGGCCCGCCCTTGCTCAACTCGTCGTCGATGCCCTGAACGCAGACAGGCTCCCGGTCGTCCGATAGCTCGGGTCGATCGGGTTGAGCGACCTGGCTCAGATGGCCGACCTCGCCGACGGGATTCTCGGAAACTTCGAGCTCGCACGGGGCGAGGGGATTGCGTTGCTCAACCAGGCCTCGTTCTCGACGGCCTACGGGGCGCTCGCGTTCGCCGATGCCACCGTGCTGCTCGACACGCTTGACGCCGCCGGCGCGCTCGACCTCGAGGCGTTCGGTGCCAACCAGAGCGTTCTTCATCCACGCGTCGGCGAGGTTCGCCCGTACCCGGGGTTGCAGTCCACGCTCGTGCGTCTGCGAGAGTTGCTCGCGGGGAGTGAGGTCGAGGCTCGGGCGCTGCAGGATCCGGTCAGCTTCCGGACCCTCGCGCACGTGAACGGCGGGGCGCGCGACGCCCTTGACTTCGTCGGTGGTCAGATCGCGATCGAGCTCAACGCGGCCCAATCGAACCCGCTCGTCCTCATCGACGAGGAGCAGGTGATCTCGGTTGGCAATTTCGAGATCCAGCCGTTCGCAACCGCTCTCGACTTCGCCCGTCTCGCGCTGGCACCCGTGATCACGAGTGCTGCCGAGCGTGCGGTGAAGCTCCTGCAGGCACCGCTGACCGGACTGCCCGAGGGCCTGGGAGCGAGACCCGCGCTGGCCGAGAGCGCACTCAGCGAGTTCGGCATCGCAGCCCAGGCGTTCGCCGCCGAGGCCCGGCTTCTCGCACAGCCGGTCTCGTTCGAGAACGTCTCGACGACGCAGGCCGAGGGGCTCGAGGACAGAATGACGATGGCGCCGCTCGCTGCACGGAGGCTCGAGGCAATGGTCGAGCTCGGAGCGCGCGTCGTTTCGATCGAGCTGCTCCTCGCCGCGCAGGCCTGCGACCTCCGCGGCTCCCGACTCGGGGCTGGGACCGACGCCCTGCGAGGGAAGGTACGCTCGTTCGCTCCGTTCCTCGATGAGGGCGACATCCTCCCCGACCTCGAACTGCTCGTCGACGAGATCCGTTCGGGAAGGCTCCTGGGCTAAGATGCGTGCGATCGACGTCCATCAGCATCTCTGGCCAGCTGCGTTCATCGAGGCGCTCCGAGAGCGCGACGGCATTCCCCGCCTCGACGGGAGCATGCTCGTCCTGCCCGAAGGAACGTACGAGGTCGACCTCGGCGACCACCTGCTCGGAAGGCGTCTCTCGCAGCTCGACGCCGCGGAAATCGACGTCGCCGTCGTCTCGTTGCAGCCGACAATGGGGCTCGAGACGCTTCCTGCCGACGAGCGCGGGCACCTCGAGCGCGTCTGGGAGGACGGCGCGCTCGAGCTCTCATCCGAGTCGGGCGGTCGGATCGTCCCTCTCGCCGCGAGTCGCCCTCGGGAGGGATTCGCCGGCGTCTCGGTCGGCGCCGACACGTTCGACGACCTCGACCCACTTGCGCCCGTGCTCGACGCGTTGCGTGGCTCGGGCTTCCTCTTCGTCCATCCTGTCGCGGGTCGGGCCGTACCCGGTGCTCCCGTCTGGTGGCCCGCAGTCGTCGACTACACGGCCCAGATGCAGCGTGCCTACTTCGCGTGGCTCGCTGGTGGGCAGAGCCGTTGGCCCGATGTCAACATCGTCTTCGCCATTCTGGCCGGCGGCGCGCCGATTCAGCTCGAGCGTCTTGCGTCGCGAGGCGTCGACGTGCGGAGCGTCCTCTACTCGAACGTCTTCTTCGATACCTCGTCGTACGGGCGGCGGGCACTCGAGGTGTGCGTCGAGACGTTCGGAGTCGAACAGCTCGTGCATGGAAGTGACGCGCCGGTGATCGATCCCGCGACAACGCTTCGAGCGATAAGGGAATTCGGCGAATCCGTCGAAAGATTGGTTACATTGGACAATCCGAATCGACTTCTGACATGAACCAGCTGGCGACATTCCTCACCGATCGTCTCGCTCCCGGTGTTGACCTCAGTCGACCGGAGCTGAACGAGCTCGCGTGCGCGGTCGGAAGGGACGAGAGTCTCTGGAAGGAGTATGAGCGACACGACGCCGAGATCCGGCAGTACCAGCAGCTCTACCGTGACCCCAACATCGACGTCTGGCTCATTTGCTGGATGCACCGTCAGGACACCGGGTACCACGATCACGATCGCTCGTCCGGCGGCGTCTACGTCTGCAGAGGGATGCTCTGTGAGGATCACTTCCATCGCGACGAGGACGGTTGGATTCGCGAGCGGACGAATCATCACGAAGCAGGCGGCTGCTTCGACTTCGACGCGGCGTACATCCACGGTGTGCGCAACGAGACCGACACGCCGGCCACGTCGATCCACGTCTACTCGCCCGCGCTCTGGCGGATGGGGCACTACGAGGCAGACGAGAACGGCGTCATGCGACGTGTCGCGATGACCTACGCCGACGAGCTGCTGGGCGCGGGCGAAAAAGCCGGGGGAGAAACGTACCCCCCGGGGGCGCCGCCAACCGATTTTTTACAAAAGGGGTTGGCCAAGCTGGCGCACCTACACGGAAAGGCGGCGAAAAAAAAACCCGG
>JAJAZN010000179.1 GCA_026785685.1 Thermoleophilia bacterium | reverse complement strand
ATCCCGAAGTGATGCGCTTTATCGGTGGCCGGGTCGTTCCCCGGGATGATGTTCCGCAGGTAATCGAGCGGTGGCTCGCGCGATGGGCCGCCAACCGGATGGGCCCCTTCATGCTCGAGCCGCGGACGAACTCGGCTGACGGCCCGGGTTTCGGAGCGCGTTTACTGCGGCGTCGCGGCGGCGCGCTCGGCGAGCGCGGCGAGCACCTTGGGCTGAATCGTCGTCGTCTCGCTGAGCACCCGCTGAAACGCCTGACCGGTGATCACGAGCACGCGCGTCGGCGTCGTTGCGGTCACGGTCGCGGTGCGTGGAGCGTCCGTGAGCAGGGCGATCTCACCGAAGAAGCTGCCGCCGGGTAGCTCCGCCACCTTGCGGCCGCCGCGTCGCACGTCAACCGCGCCGTCGACGAGCACGAAGAACTCGCGTCCCTTCTTGCCCTCCTCGATCAGCACCGTGCCGGCGGGAAGGGCGAGCTCGTCCGCGATCGCGGCGATCCGGCCGAGCTCCTTCTGCGAGCACCCGCAAAACAGAGGCACCCTGCGAAGCAGGTCGACCTTCGAGTCGCGGCGGAGCTTCATGGACACGATCCTACGAGACACGAGCGACGCCCGCACCGACCGCGCGCGTCACTGCGACCTCCCGCCCGGCCACTACGCTCGCCCGATGCAGCCCCAGACCCTCGACTGCCACGTCGACGACCTCTGCGCCGCGCACGGAATCAGCCGGGTCGATGGGCGGGGACGAGCTGTCGTGATCACCGTTCGGCATCGCGACGGCAGTCGCGAGCGGCGTCTCGAGATCCGGATCCCTCCCGTTCGCGGCCAGGTGAGCTACTTCATCGCCCTCCACGAGATCGGGCATCTCGTCGGCCACGGCCGCAGCGGCCGCCGGCTCGAGAGCGAGGCAGCGGCGTGGCGGTTTGCGCTCGCGACAGCGCTCGTCGCCCCGACGGATGCGACGCGTCGGCGGATGGGGAAGCGACTTCGGTCCTACGTGATCTGGGCCGAACGTCGGGCAAGCCGGCGTCAGCCGCCCCATATTCCTGCCGCTCAGGACGCTTTCTGGGACTTGCTCGCCTGGCTCGAGCGTTGACGTCCGGGAAGGGACACTCCACGCCTTTACGAAAGCCTCACGAGAACACATCAATTTCCTGACCGACATCACGTAGAAAGGGTGATCCAATCAGCCCTCCTGACCGAATACAGGGGACCCGACCACGTTGAAAGAGGCAATAATGTCTGCGGCAGAGCTTCAGGAGCGACCCGACGTCGAAATCGATCTGGTTGAGCAGTGGCGTATCGAGTCCCTCTCGCGCGCCGGCTACGACCTCGAATCAGCCACCGTGCTCGCGGCCTCGCACGAGGTGGACCTCCACTTCGCAATCCGCCTGCTCGAGAGCGGCTGCCCAGTCGATCTCGCTCTCCAGATCCTGCTGTAGAGCACGACGTTTCGGCACCTGCCGCCCGGTTTCCACCGGGCGTCACTCGTTTCGGGGACGAAGGCGTCCTGACCCCGAGCGAGAATGTCGAATCATGCACTTCCTGGCATCGATTCCTTCGCCGAGCAACGGCGCCATCGAGCTCGGCCCGCTGACGATCCACATGTACGGACTGACGCTGCTCGCGGCGATCGGTTTCGCGATCTGGATCGCCGGCACGCGCTGGGTCAACCGGGGCGGCGACTGGGATCTCATCTTCCGCTGTGCGGTGTGGGGCGTCGGCGCCGGGATCGTCGGTGCGCGGCTCTACCACGTCGCAACGAGCTGGAGCGAGGTTCCGGAGCAGTGGTGGGGGCCGTTCGCGATCTGGAAGGGAGGGCTCGGTGTCTGGGGCGGAATCGCTGCGGGCGTCATCGTCGGCGCTGTGATCGCGAAACGCGCCGGGGCAGATGTGCCACTCCTTGCCGACTGTCTCGCTCCCGGGCTCCTTGTCGCGCAGGCCGTCGGGCGAATTGGCAACTGGTGGAATCAGGAGCTCTACGGCAAGCCCACGAGCCTGCCGTGGGGCCTCGAGATCGACCCGGCGCATCGGCCGCTCGAGACTCTGAGTCAGGCCACGTACCATCCGGCGTTCCTCTACGAGGCGCTCTGGAATCTCCTCGCAGCTGCCCTCCTCGTGTACCTCATCGAGCGACGATTCCATCCCCGCCCACCCGGGCTGTTCGCGCTCTACGTCGCGCTCTACTCCTTCGGGCGCTTCTGGATCGAACTCATCCGCATCGACCCCGCCAACGACATTCTCGGCCTCCGCGTCAACACCTGGGTGTCCGGTATTGCGTGCATCGCCGGCGTCGTCTGGTTTGTGCTCTCGCAACGACGTGGGCGAGATTCGGCGCTGTCGCCGCCGAAAGGCCCACGGATGGACGTGCCAAAGAGCCGCGTCCGACCCGGGGGCTAGGGTCCGACCGTGGCCAGCGCCGTCCGCGATCTCGAGCTGAACCTCGATGCATTCGAGGGCCCGTTCGACCTCCTTCTCACGCTCCTGCTCAAGGACGCGATCCAGCCGTCGGAGATCGACATGGCCGGGATCATCGTCGCCTTCGTCGAGCGCCTCGCCGAGCGCGACGAGCTCGATCTCGACGCGTGCGGTGAGTTCCTCGTCCTGATTGCGTCGTTGCTGGAGCTGAAGGCGCGGCACCTGTTTCCTGACGAGGAGGCCGAGCTCGCCGACATGGAGCCGGAGGAGGCCGCCGACGAGCTCGCTCGGCGGCTCGCGGAGTACCGGCGGATGAAGCTCGCCGCCGTCTGGCTACGAGAACGACTCGAGGAGCAGCGCGAGCAGTACTTCCGTCTCGGGCCTGCCCCGCTCGCCCCGAGCCCGGAGCGCCGCCTTGCCGCACAGGAGCCACTCCGCCTCGTCGAGGCGATGCGCGGCCTTGCCGTCGAGCCGCCACGCGTCTCGCTCTCACACATGGCGCTTCGGTTCCCACCGGTTTCGCAGTTCGTCGAGCGATTTCGTGCTCTCCTCGTCCGGCGGCGGCGCTTTGACTTCGACACGGAGATGAAGGGTCTCTCCCGTGTGGAGCAAGCCGTTGCCTTTCTGGCGCTACTCGAGCTCCGCAAGGAAGGCGAGATCTCCATCTCACAGGCGGCTCCGTTCGCGCCGATCCGGATTGCCCGTGCCGATGAGCCTCTCTTTGACACCGACGACGGAAGGATGCTGCAGTGGACCGCGCGCTCCGCCTGATCTCTGCCAACCCGCTCGACTCGCTTGCGAGGACGGTTGAGGCGCTCCTCGTCGTCGCGTCACAACCGCGGACCGTGGAGGAGCTCGCCGAGGCAACCGCCGACGATGTCGAACGGATCGAGACTGCGCTCGGGCTCCTGCGCGAGCGCTACAGCGAAGGGCGGAGCGGCATCGTCCTGCAGAAGGTGGCCGGTGGCTACGCGTTCGGCGCCTCACGTGAGGCGGCCGAAGCGTGCGCGCGCCTCTTCGAGCGCCCGGTCGAGCGTGGTCTGTCCCAGGCGGCGCTCGAGACCGTTGCGATTGTTGCCTACCTCGGGCCGGTCTCCCGCCCCGAGATCGCCCAGATCAGAGGTGTCGCTGCCGACTCGGCCGTTGCATCGCTTGTCGAGCGAGGATTGATCGCGGAGGCGGGTCGCGAGAACAGCCCGGGCGGAGCGGTGCGCTACCGGGTCACGGCGCTCTTCGAGCGCGTCTTCGGGCTCGAGTCGCTCGCCGCCTTGCCGCGCCTCGACGACATCGGAGCGGATCAGGCCGCGATCCGTGAGCGGTTGCTCGAGATCGCCGAGGCCAGAGCGTCTTGAAGCCCGGCGCCAGGCTGATGCCTGT
>JAJAZN010000178.1 GCA_026785685.1 Thermoleophilia bacterium | reverse complement strand
GGGGGGGGGGTCGTCGCGCCCTCTCTCGCCCCCCCGCCGCCCCCGCCCCCCCCCCTTTTTTTTGGGGGGGGGGGGGCCTCCCCCCCCCCCCCCCCTCCGCCGTGATGCGCGATGGTGTTTCCTAGGGCGTGAGCTTGGTCACGTGCGTCGCCCAGTTGATGAGCGACGTCCGCGTGCCGCCACATGACCCGAACGGCCCCCCGAACAGGTACTCGTCGAGATCGCACGTCTGCGCGACGTACTCCGAGGCGAGCCAGATCGAGCTGCCGTCGGTCACGGCCGCTCCGTAGTCGCCCCAACGCGTGCGCGGCGGGTCGCCGACGAACGCCTTGTAGCCTGTGAACCCGTCATCGGGACCGAGGCCGGCCGCTGCGACCTGCACCGGGCCGACCGATCCCTTGCTGTCGATCAGCGCGTACCCGGCGCTCGGGAAGTAGTCCTCGCCCATGATCGAGAACGCGATCACGCCCTTGCCGTTCGGTCCCATCGCGATCGCCGGGTAGGAGAGGTTGTTGTTCTCGAGGGCGAGGTAGCCCTCCCTCTTCACTTTCCCGTCGAATCGGCGACTGTGGTCGAACTTCGGTTCGACCGCATACCACGCTATGCCCGCCTTGATGTCCTTCTCGACGTCAACGGCGGTGCCGTTCGCGCCCCATACGACCCCGTCCGCATACCAGACCTGCTGCATGCGCGTGTCACCGGAGTCGGGTGTCGACTCGACCTCGGGCTGCCACGTGACCGGCGGGTCGAAGAAGATGAACCAGCAACCGAGGCCGGGCGCGAACAGCTCATTCTCGTTGAGGCAGTCAGCCAGAGGCGTGTCTCCGGGCTTCTGATCCGAGAGCGGCGGGTAGACGTAGTCCTGGCTCTTGATCGTCGTGCTCTCGATCTTGAGCATGGGCGTGAACGAGTCGAGTGACTTCGTGTTGGTCAGTGCCCAGAGGCCGATCCGCTTGGCCGTGCCCGTCGGGTTGCCGGTCTCCGAGCCGTCGCCGGCGATCGTGCTGAGAAAGTACTCGGTACCGTGCTTCTCGTTGGCGTAGTCGCCGGCATTCGAGGTCGCCGGCCAGACGGTAAAGCCGGGTGTCCCTTCCAGCGTGAGGTCCTCTACGAGCGTGACCGCAATGGAGGGTGGATGGGCCGCCAGTTGTGCCTTCGAGAACGCGTAGATCTGCGCGCCGCCGAAACCCGAGCCGAAGAGATCGTATTCGTTGGTCGTGATGCTCTGTCGATGATTCCGAGGAGCGGCGAGAGTTAGCGAATGCCAGTATCGATACCGATGTTCGCGACCACAAAGCGGCCCTCGCTCACCCGTACAGTCCGGGGGGTCGAACTCCCGAATCGGGGCGTTCGGAGCAGTCGGACGGTATAGGTTCCTGGTTCGAGCACGACACGGTACCGTCCGGTCTTCGACGTGGTTGCGCTCGCGACGCGAGACCCACCACGGAGAACGACGACCACGACACCCGACGCGGGCGCACTGCACGGAACCTCCTGCCGACAGACCGGCGTGACCGGGCTTCTGATCACCGTTCCGCGGATTCCGCTCTGTGCCGCAGCGGGCGCTCCGACAGATGTCACTGCAAACGCAATGGACGCGACGACCAGCGCTACCGCGATCCGCATGACCGAACCATAGCGGGTCGCGGCTGGGGCGTTCAGGAATGTCCTTGCTGGGTTCAGTTCGCCGCGGCTAGCCGTGCGGCTTGGCCATTTTGTGGTAGTCGAGCGCCTCGTCGAGCACGCTCTCCTCCACACCGGCCTCGCGGGCGACATCGCGCAGTGAGCGGCCGCTCGCAGCAGCCGTCTTCACGATCTCCGCCGCCTTGTCGTAGCCAATGTAGGGGTTGAGTGCCGTCGCGGCCGATAGCGTCAGCTCGGCATAGGCCGCACACTGCTCACGGTTCGCCTCGATCCCGTCGACGCACTTCTCGGCGAGCAGGCGCGAAGCGCTCGCGAGCAGCGTGATCGACTGGATCAGGTTGCGGGCCGTCAGCGGGACGTAAACGTTGAGCTCGAAGTGGCCGTTCATGCCGCCGATCGTGATCGCGACGTCGTTGCCGATGACCTGTGCCGATACCTGCGTCACCACCTCGGGGATCACCGGGTTGACCTTGCCCGGCATGATCGAGGAGCCCTTCTGCAACTCGGGCAGGAAGATCTCGGCGAGCCCGGCGCGGGGGCCCGAGCCGAGAAAACGGAGATCGTTCGCGATTTTCGTGTAGCTCACGGCTACCACTTTCAGAGCGCCGGATAGCTCCACGAGGCCGTCGCGGGCCGCCTGCGACTCGAACGGATCGGCCGGGGCCGAGATCGGAAGGTTGGTTTCGGCATGAAGGAGAGCACGGACCTTCTCCGCGAATTCGGGATGGGTGTTCATCCCGGTGCCAACTGCAGTGCCGCCGAGCGGGATCTGGCCGAGTCGCGGTATGGCGTCCTGCACGCGCGCGATTCCCTGGCGTACCTGCGCCGCATAGCCACCAAACTCCTGGCCGAGCGTCACCGGCACAGCGTCCATCCAGTGCGTACGACCCGACTTGATCACGTCGTCGAACTCCGCGGCCTTCGCTTCGAGCGATCGCGCCAACGTCTCCATCGAGGGAAGCAGGTCGTTCACGGCGAGGTCGAGCGCCGCCAGGTGCACGGCAGATGGGAAGACGTCGTTCGACGACTGGCCCATATTGACGTGGTCGTTCGGGTGCACCCCCTCGCCCGCTAACGCCGTAATCACCTCGTTGGCGTTCATGTTCGAGCTCGTCCCCGAGCCGGTCTGAAAGACGTCGATCGGGAACTGGTCGTCGAACTCGCCCGCTGCTACCCGATCCGCGGCCGCTGCTATTCGAACTGCCATCTCCGAATCGAGGAGCCCGAGATCGGCGTTCGCACGCGCTGCGGCGCCCTTGATGCGGCCGAGCCAGTGCGCCACACTCGCCGGAATCGGCTCACCCGAAACTGGGAAGTTCGAAAGAGCCTTGTCGGTCTCGCCACCCCAGAGCTTGTCCGTCGCCATGTCTCGCAGGGTAGACAACCCGACGCGATCTAGGCGTCAGTAGCTCTAGGCGTCAGTAGAAAGCGACGATTCGATCCCCACCGTCGCTGCAAGCTCACGGGCGATCGCGTGCTCACCCGTTCCGGTACGGACGGTGAGCGGGCCCCCGAACGGTGCCGCCTTCACCAACTCGAGCTCCTGTCCGGGGACGATCGCGATCTCGGAGAGATAACGGAGCAACGCCGCGTCGCCGTCGGGAACCCGGGCGACCGTGGCGGTGTCGCCCAGGTCGAGGTCGACGAGCGAGCGGGACGTGCTCGCGGGAATCCGAAGGGAGCTGTCGGGGATCGGGTCGCCGTGGGGGTCGTGCGTCGGGTAGCCGAGCGCAGCGTCGATTCGCGCCTCGAGATTCTCCGAGAGCACGTGCTCGAGCCGGTCGGCCTCGGCGTGAACCTCGTCGAGCGACATCCCGAGCGAATCGGCGAGATAGAGCTCGAGCAGCCGGTGGTGCCGGAGAACCTCCAGGGCGCAGAGACGGCCCTTCTTGGTCAACGTGACGCCGTGGTACGGGGCCCGTTCGACGAGACCCAGCTCGTCGAGGCGCTTCATCATCGCAGTCGCCGAGGGGGCACTAACGCTCATCCGCTCGGCGAGCGCCGATGTCGTGGCGCGCCCTCCCTCGACCTCGATCGCGTAGACGGACTTGAGGTAGTCCTCGACCGCGCTCGTCAGCTCCTTGTCAGCCTCCACCATGATCGTGATATAGCGTACACTGCTATTGGGAATTAGTAGTGGCTAAACATCATCTCACCCGGAGGCGGCTTTTGGCCGCAGCAGCCCCGCTCGCGGCAGTTCCCTTCGCGGCGCGGTACGGATTGGACACGCCGGCTCAGGCTGCCGGAGGCGAGCACCCAAGCCACTCGGCAGCGGCCCACGCCGCCATGGGTCATGCCGCCATGATCGGCGAGGGCGCACCCGCTGTCGGCGGGCCAAATGACCTCGATGCGCTGCTCTATCCTCCCGCGGCTCTGCCCTACAAGCCGGGCCGAGTCCGCGAATACACGCTCACGGCCGTGGACAAGGAGATCGAGATCGCGCCCGGCGTCTTCTTCCCCGCGTGGACCTACAACGGTACCGTTCCAGGCCCGGTGATCCGGGCGACCGAGGGCGACACCCTCCGCGTCAACTTCTTGAACGCCGGCTCGCATCCACACACGATTCACTTCCACGGCATCCACCCGACAAACATGGACGGGGTCTTCGAGATCGTGCCGCCCGGAGGTCGCTTCACGTACGAGTTCGAGGCGAAGCCGTATGGCATGCAGCTCTACCACTGCCACGCGACGCCGCTCAAGAAGCACATCCACAAGGGGCTGTACGGCGCGCTGATCATCGACCCGAAGGAGCCGCGCGCCCCGGCGCAGGAGCTCGTGATGGTGATGAACGGCTACGACACCGACGGCGACGGCACGAACAACTTCTACACGGTCAACGGCCGCACGTTCTACTACGCGCGCTACCCGATCCGGGTCAAGCGCTCGGAGCTCGTGCGAGTCTACCTCACCAACCTGACCGAGTTCGACCTGATCAACTCGTTTCACCTCCACGCGGACTTCTTCCGCTACTACCCGACCGGGTCGAGCGACCAGTTCGAGTACACGGACACGATCATGCAGTGTCAAGGCCAGCGTGGCATCCTCGAGATCGAGTTCGCCGAGCCTGGCACGTTCATGTTCCACGCGCATCAGTCCGAGTTCACCGAGCTCGGCTGGATGGGCTTCTTCGAAGTCGTCGAGTAGTGGTCTCTCCGGGGAATACGGTGCTGCATGGGCGAGCGAAAACCGAGCAGCGCGAGGACGCAGGGAGCCCGGGTACCGGGTTGTACCGGGGCGACCGAGGACGAAGCGATGCGAAGCGTTTGCAGCCGGCCAGGCAGTGCCGTATTCCCCGGAGCGACCACTAACATGGAGGCCGGCGCGCCGTCAAGATCCTCGTTCGGCTGGCGACTCCTGCCGCTTGCCCCGATCCTGCTCCTCGCCCTCGTCGTCGGCGCCTTCGTCTCGGGTGGCTCGTCCATCGTCGACCTGATCGGCAAGAACCCGCCGCCGCCGGATCTCTTCGACATCCAGCGCGTCGAGTTCCAACCGAACGAGATCCGGATCCGAGCGCGCAACCCGCAGCCCGAAGAGCTGACAATCGCCTCGGTCACGGTCGACGACGCGATTGTGCCCTTCACGCTCGACGGGCCGGCGACGCTGAAGCGGCTCCGCTCGAGCACGATCGTCGTCGCGTACGACTGGGTCGAGAACGAGCCGATCGGGGTCGGTGTCACGAGCTCGACCGGGATCGAGACGGTCTTGGCCGTACCGGCGGCGGTCGAGACGCCGTCCCCTTCGGCGGGTGGATTCTTCGGGTATGCGGTGATCGGCTTCCTCGTCGGGGTCGTTCCGATCGCTCTCGGCCTGCTCTGGCTGCCATCCCTTCGCCGGGCCGACCCGAAGTGGCTTGCCGCCTTCATGGCGCTGACCGGTGGGCTGTTGTCATTTCTGGCCGTCGAGTCTCTCTCCGAGGCCTTTACGCTGCAGGCGCAGCTCCCCGGCGCGCTCGGCGGCTCGGGCCTCGTCCTCCTCGGCGTCGCACTCAGCGCGCTCGGGATGACGTTTCTCTCCAGCCGGCTCGCTCGTGGAAGGGCGGGTACGGCAGGCCTCGGGCTCGCGCTGCTCGTCGCGATCGGGATAGGCGTGCACAACCTCGGCGAGGGCCTCGCGATCGGGACGTCGTTCGCCTTCGGAGAGCTCCAGCTCGGAACCTTCCTGATCGTCGGCTTCATGATCCACAACGTCACCGAGGGCCTCGGGATCGCGGCCCCGGCAACCGAGGCGCGGCGTGTCAGCTTCCTCCAGCTCCTCGCGCTCGCCGTGATCGCAGGCGCCCCGGCGATTCTCGGAGCGTGGATCGGGGGCTACGCCTCCAATGACGTCCTCGGCGTGCTCTTCTTCGCGGCTGCCGCCGGCGCTGCCCTGCAGGTCGTCGTCGAGGTGGGACGTTTCGTTGCCCGCCGCGCGCCGGGCGGACTTCGCTCCGGCTGGGTGATCGGGGGCTACCTCGCCGGGATCCTCGCCATGTACATCACCGGGCTCTTCATCGGCTGAGCTCGGCGCGGGCGGATCGGTAGAAACCCCGCAGCAAGACCCGGGTCGAACCGGCTGCGCACGGGGCGGGGGAGCGACATGATGGAGCCACACTCACCAACACACGAAAGAACGTAATGAAACAGACGAAGGAGTTCACGATCGAGGATGCGCGGCGCATCGGAACGGTCGCGGGGATCAACTGGGACACTTCGCCCTTCGACGTCGGCCAGTACCTCCTCGGTCTTGAGGTGGAGCTCGAGCACGGTGCGCGAGATCCCGAGACGAACGTCACCGACGACGATGACCTGACCACCGGCAAGATCGCCTGGGCTCATCTGAAGGAGCTCCCCGACTACTACACGCGGCTCGCGGTGATGGAGGCCGACGCGGGTAGCTGACTCGTCGTGTTCTCTCAGCTGGGCGGAGCCCCGGATTTGGGACACTGTCCGAATGGCTCTCTCTCTCGCTTCGGCGCAAGCGTACTGGGAGCCTGCCGGCACCTATCTCAACACCGCGAGCTACGGCCTCCCACCGCGACCCGCGTGGGACGCGCTCCAGTCGGCGCTCGACGACTGGCGTACTGGCCGTACGAGCTGGGAGCCCTGGGGTGGCTCCACCGAGCAGGCGCGAGCGTCCTTCGCCCGACTGATCTCGGTCGATCCGTCGGCGGTCGCCGTGGGCGCGACGGTTTCGGGCCTCGTCGGGCTCGTCGCCGCCTCACTCCCGGACGGCTGCACCGTTCTCGCACCAGACGTGGAGTTCGCATCGACCCTGTTTCCGTTTCTCGCTCAGGCGCACCGCGGTGTCACGGTCCGGATGGTCACGGCGTCCGAACTGGCCGGAGCGATCGACGAGTCGATCGAGTTGGTCGCCTTCAGCGCAGTCCAGATGGCGACGGGCGAGGTCGCCGACCTCGCAGCGATCGCAAGGGCGGCGCAGTCCCACGGCGCAATGACGCTCGTCGATGCGACACAGGCCTGCGGCTGGCTGCCCCTCGACGGCTCGTGCTTCGACATCGTCGTGGCCGCTGGCTACAAGTGGCTCCTCTCCCCCCGGGGCACGGCGTTCATGGCAGTCTCCCGCGATCGACTCGAGGGCATCGTCCCGGTGACGGCGAGCTGGTACGGCGGCGAGGACGTCCACGCCTCCTACTTCGGACCGCCGCTGCGACTCGCAGCGGACGCTCGCCGACTCGACACCTCACCCGCCTGGCACAGCTGGATCGGCGCTGCCGCTGCGATGGCCGTGATCGAGGAGATCGGGGTGGACGTGATTCACGCTCACGATCTCGCGCTCGCGAATCGGTTTCGTGTGGGGCTCGGGCTCGAGGCCGGAGACTCGGCGATCGTGTTCATCGACGCGCCGGGCGCCGAGGAGCGGCTCGAGCGGGCCGGGATCAGAGCTGCCGTGCGAAACGGGCGGGTGCGGACGTCGTGGCACGTCTACAACGGCGAGGAAGACGTGGATCGGACGCTTGCTGCGCTGGAGGACTAGCCCTTGCACGGAGAGCGGTCGACTCCGGCCGCTCCGGGGGCAAGGGGGCGGCCGGCCCCCCGCACCCGGTCACCCCGGCCTCCGCGGGGGGGCGGCCCCCCAACCCCGGGGCGCCCGGGGACCGCGCGCCGCC
>JAJAZN010000177.1 GCA_026785685.1 Thermoleophilia bacterium | reverse complement strand
GCTTGGGGTCGCTCTGACCCTATCCCTCTCGTCGGCAAAAAGGCGAAGACCTCTCATGCCCCCGACTGACGCCAGCAAACCTCACATGAAAAGAAGAGCGCGCCCCCGTCAACGACGGGAGGACAAATGACGACCACTCCGCCTTACAGCGGACAGCCGACTCAGATCACACGGACGAACGGCCGGACGCTATGCCCGGATAGGCTCGATTGACTCGACGAGGTGCCATCGCCGCAGACGGGTGAGCTTGCCGCACAATCCGCTGGAGGCGCAAGCTGGAGATGAGGCACTCACTGGTGCACGTTGGTGCCGGAATCCGAGAACCTTTCATCCGTTGCACAGCCCCTCTTCACTTGCCGTCTCGATCACCGCAGACCTCACGAGAAGTGGAGTTGGTTTCCGACGACCGGGAGTGGGGAAGGATGTCCGCATGCAACCGCTTCAGTCCTCGCTGCCACGCTCCGTGAGGGACACCTGTACCGTGCTGTTTTCGCGCCTTGTAGCTGTCCCCGCTGAGGTGACGGTTGACGGTCAGACGTACCGCACGCGGCTGCGAGACAAGCCAGACGTAGGCGCGACGCTGAGCACTCCGTTCCCGGTTGTCGTGGTTGAGGCGAGAAGCGAGTCTGGCGGATGGGTCATCGTCGCCGAGCGAGTCGATGAGGAAGTGTGGGTCAGCCTGACAAACCAACTGGCGCCGGCGCCCTCCTGAAGTCCTGACTAAAGACAGAGATCGGTTTTGCACGTCTTGAGGGAGGCGTGGTGCACATGTTGACGATTCTTGACGGTTCGACGTTCGTGATCAGTGATGACATCGGTGACGTGGCGGCTGGCGCCGATGGGGTGTTTGCTGATGACACCCGGATGCTCTCGCGCTGTCGGCGCCTGCTCGACGGCGAGAGCCCTGTGCTTCTCACCTCACGGGCGGTCGATTATTTCAGCGCGACCCACTATCTTCGGAACGCTCCTACGGATCTCATTCCGTCTGACACGCTCTCTGTGTCGCGGGAGCGCTTCGTCAGCGACACCGTGACGGAGCATCTCGTTCTTAGCAACGAGAGCATGAGCGAGTTGTCGTTTGTCGTCGAACTCGAGCTTGCCTCCGACTTCGCAGACATCATCTCGGTCAAGGCTCATGACTTCGCGTTCGGTGATCCTGCGTCAGCGTCGCCTCTCCCTACGGAGATTTTCTGCTCGCCGACCAACGGATCGACCCTCGTGGTTGCAGATGCCGACGGTTACCGGACAACGATCAGGTTTTCTCGCCCGTTCGAGAGCTCGGTCTCGGGTGCACGTTTCGCCATCACACTCGCCCCGCACGTTCGCTGGGATCTCACGTTCGAAGTGAGCTTCGGCTCTCATGTTTCTTCGGAGCCGCTGTCGCGAACCCGTACGTTCGGTACCGAGCTCCAGCACGTACGTGACGCGCTGTCGGCCTGGAAGCTACGGGTTCCCCAGCTGACGAGCCCCGCGCTCGATCTCCAGCGCGTCTATGAGCGGTCGATCGCCGACCTAGCGTCGTTGCGACTGAAGGGCCTCGAGGGTATCGGCGAGCTTCCGGCGGCAGGAATGCCTTGGTTCATGACCGTCTTCGGCCGCGACACGCTGATCACCTCGCTTCAGACACTTGTGTTCGGGCCCGAACTTGCAGTCGGAGCGTTGCGCTCGCTGGCGGCGTTACAGGCCGATCAGGACGATCCCGGGAAGGACGCCGAGCCCGGCAAGATCCTCCATGAGCTGCGGCGTGGCAAGGCTGCGACAACCTGGTTTCCGATCTACTACGGGTCTGTTGACGCGACACCGTTGTTCCTGATCCTGCTTTCAGAGGTGTGGCGTTGGACGGGGGATGCAGCCATCGTTCGCGAGTTCGAATCGGCTGCACGCGCTGCGATCACCTGGGTCGACGAGTACGGCGACCGGGACGGCGACGGATTGGTCGAGTACGAGCGACGAGCGAAACATGGTCTCGAGAACCAGTCCTGGAAGGACTCAGGTGACTCGCAACGATTCAGAGACGGACGATTCGCGGAGACGCCGATCGCACCCGCAGAAGTACAAGGCTACGTCTACGACGCGCGCCTCCGGACAGCGGAACTCGCAGAGCACATTTGGCACGACCCCGAGTTCGCAGCTCGCCTCCGGGATCAGGCAGCAGCTCTTCGCGTCAGGTTCGATGAAGCGTTTTGGCTCGAGGAGCGCCAGGTGTATGCACTCGCTCTCGACGGCAATAAGGACAAGGTCGATTCGCTTTGCTCGAACCTCGGCCACCTCCTTTGGTCTGGGATTGTTCCGGAGAGCCGTCTCCGGCAAATCGCGTCCGCTTTGTCCGGACCCGACCTCTGGAGCGGCTGGGGTGTTCGCACGATGGGCGCCCGCGAGGCTGCCTACAATCCGCTCAGCTACCACAACGGGACGGTGTGGCCGCACGATACGGCGATCGCCGCTTGGGGACTCGCTCGCGCCGGCTTCACGGATCTCGCCCACCAGTTCGGGCGCAGCCTGATCGAGGCAGCGGCAACGCTCGACTACTCCCTGCCCGAGGTGTTCGCAGGCTACTCCCGCTCGGAGACGGCCTTTCCGGTCTCATATCCGACAGCGGCCAAGCCACAGGCATGGGCGGCCGGCGCGCCCGTGCTCTGCCTTACCCTCCTCCTCGGACTTCAGCCAGACCCGATCGCCGGTGTGCTGGCGAGCACCACACCCGGTGCGGCTCCCGACTGGCTCGAGGGCACCCGACTCGACGGAGTAAGGGCACTCGGCCGCGTCTGGACAATTGCGGTTAAAAACGGACAGATCGCGGTACACGAACGCTGATGCGCGTAGCGGTTTTCAGTCCCGTCTGGTTCCCCGTACCTCCGAATCGGTACGGCGGCATCGAGGCCATCGTTCAGCTTCTCGCGGATGGACTCGTAGAGGCCGGCGTCGACGTCACGCTCTTTGCCTCCGGTGACTCAGTCAGTGAAGCCCCGATCGTCTCTGCCTTCGACACCGCTCCGAGCGAGCGGATCGGAGAGAGCTACTGGGAGCTACAGCATCTCCTCCCCTTCCTCGAACGGCGTGACCAGTTCGACATCGTCCACGACCATTCAGGCCTCGTCGGGCTCACGATGTTGGGGCTCACCGGCTGCCCGACGATTCATACCGTCCACGGACCCCTGACAGGCGACCCCGGCGACGTCTACCGGAAAGTCTGCTCGATCGTCCCTCACGCCGGTCTCATTTCTCTGACCCACAACCAGCGGCGCCCGCTCCCTGACCTTCCTTGGCTGGCAAACGTGCCAAATGCAGTCGATGTAACGCGATATCCGACGAATCGCCGACCCGGAGACGCACTCCTGTTCCTCGGTCGGATGAGCCCCGACAAGGGCGCTCACCGGGCAATCCGCGTCGCGAAGCGCCTCGGCCGACCACTCGATATCGCCGCCAAATGCCGCGAACCAGCCGAAATCGCGTACTTCGACGAGTTCGTAGCACCACATCTCAACGGCGACATCCGCTACGTGGGCGAAGTCGACCACACCGAGAAATGCGCTCTTCTGGCGAGCGCTCACGCGCTCATCGTCCCGATCGAATGGGAGGAGCCGTTCGGGCTCGTGATGATCGAGGCTCTGGCAAGCGGCACACCCGTCGTCGCCATGCGTCGCGGCTCGGTACCGGAAATCCTGCGGCACGGCGAAACGGCGTTTATTGCCAACGATCTCGCAGAAATGATCGCCCTCGTCGACCGCGCAGCGGAACTCGACCCGGCCCGCCTCCGACAGGAGGCAGAGACACGCTTCACGGTCGCACGCATGGTCGAAGGCTACCTCCAAGCCTACGAAACCATGATCGTGCGCGAGCCAGCGTCCGTCCTCTCCGCCGTCGCTTGACGGCGGAGACGACCAGACGACGACACCATTGACGGAGCACTCCGCGGCTGCGGCTCAGCAGGATCAACCAGGAGGCGAGCAAGCGGACACAAAACCGCGAGTTGCAGTCGGCGCGCTCGTTATCCGCAAGTCGCCGGATACAGCGACATTAGAGTTCGGTGTTCGATGGAGCTACTCATACGCACGTGGAACGTATTCCACGGCAACGCCGAGTCGCCGGAACGACGCAGCTATCTGCGACAGATGATCGAACTTGCGTCGCACGACAAGCCAGACATCCTCTGTCTGCAGGAAGTTCCTCTCTGGGCGCTGCGACTGCTCGGTGGTTGGAGCCAAATGCAGGTTGAGGCAGTCACTACGTTGCCGACTGTCCTTCCCAGCCGACTCGCCGGTTGGATAACTCGTCGTCATCAGGGCCTCCTTCGCTCGGCGATCGCGGGTCAAGCGAACGCGACCCTCGTGGCACCGGCCCATGCACTGGAACGTCTCGAAGACCTGGCGGTGAGCGGGAAGGGTCAGCATCCGCGCCGTGTGCACGCGATCCGCGTCAATGGCCGCGTCGTGGTTGTGAACGCTCACCTCTCGGCCGAGCACACGCAGCGGGAGCGCACGTTCGAGTTCGCGGAGCGGTGGCCGCACGTCGTACTCGCAGGCGACCTCAACCAGCGTGCCGTCAGGCGCCCCGGCTGGTCCGCTCCCGCGCCGGGCATCGACCACGTCCTCGCTCATAGCCTAAACATCTCTCGTCTTACGACCTGGAGCGCCGAGCGCCGCACCGTCTCCGGAGTAGTGCTG
>JAJAZN010000176.1 GCA_026785685.1 Thermoleophilia bacterium | reverse complement strand
TGACCGACGACGGCGCCGAGACCGACCTCGACCTCGGCCACTACGAGCGGTTCATCGACGAGAACCTGTCGCGCAACTCGAGCCACAGCGCCGGCGCCGTGTGGGAGACGGTCCTCCGCAAGGAGCGCAAGGGCGACTTCCTGGGCGCGACCGTTCAGGTGATCCCGCACATCACGAACGAGATCAAGGCTCGGATCCGGCGCGGCGCGAGCGCGCAGCCGACGGACGTCGTGATCTCCGAGATCGGAGGCACGGTCGGCGACATCGAGTCGCTGCCATTCCTCGAGGCGATCCGCCAGTTCCGTCGCGAGGTCGGGCCAGAGAACGTCCTGTACCTTCACGTCACTCTCGTGCCGTTCATCGAGGCGGCCGGTGAGCTGAAGACGAAGCCGACGCAACACTCGGTCAATGAACTCCGGCGAATCGGTATTCACCCCGACATCGTCGTCTGCCGGTCACATGAGGTGCTCTCAGACGACATCCGCGAGAAGATCGCCCTCTTTGCCGACGTCGACGAGAAAGCCGTGATCGGCTCGCCTGACGTGCCGGACGTGTACCTGATCCCGGAGCTTCTGCAACGCGAGGGGCTCGACGAGCTCGTCTGCAAGCGTCTTGGCCTTGATGCGCCTCCGGCTGTGCTCGGCGAGTGGAAGGATCTCACCGACCTGATCGTCGAGCGGCGAGAGCACGTCGAGATCGCGCTCGTCGGCAAGTACGTGAAGTTGCACGACGCGTATCTCTCCGTCCACGAGGCGCTCAAGCACGCTGGCATGCATCAGGGAGCGAAGGTGCACGTCCGCTGGTTCGACTCCGAGAACATGACGTATGAGGAGGCGGTCGAGGAGCGCGAGACGGCCGACGGTGTGCTCGTTCCCGGTGGGTTCGGCTCGCGAGGGTGGGAGGGGAAGATCCTCGCCTGCCGCGTCGCGCGCGAGCAGCGGATCCCCTATCTCGGCATCTGCCTCGGTATGCATGTTGCCGTCTCGGAGTTCGCGCGCCACGTCGCGGGCCTCGAGGGAGCAAACTCGACGGAGATGGATCCCGAGACGCCGTATGCCGTGATCGACCTGCTGCCCGAGCAGAAGGAGATCGAGGATCTCGGCGGGACGATGCGTCTGGGTGCGCAGGCCGTCGAGCTTGCTGAGGGAACGCGCACCAAGGAGATCTACGGTGAGGCCACTGTGCATGAGCGCCACCGTCATCGCTACGAGGTCAACAACCAGTTTCGCGACCAGCTCGTCGCCAGCGGCCTCGTCATCTCCGGCACGTTCCAGGAGGGCCGCCTTGTCGAGATCGTCGAGCTTCCCGACCACCCGTGGTTCGTTGCAAGCCAGTTCCACCCCGAGTTCAAGTCCCGTCCGACCCGACCGGCACCACTCTTCATGGGCTTCGTCGGTGCCGCGCTCGAGCGCGCGCGCGCTCGTGACGGAGTCGCTGCCGAGGCCATCCACTGAGCGACGTCACCGGGCTGTTCCTCGAACTGGCCGCGATCCCGAGCCCCCCGGGGGAGGAGCGCGTCGTCGCCGATCGTGTCATCGCCGAGTTGGAGGCGCTGGGCCTCGATTGGAGCGAGGACGAAATCGGAGCCACCATCGGCTCGACGATGGGCAACATCCTCTGTCGCGTTCCGGGCCGTACCGGAGAAGGAACTCCGATCTTTCTCTGCGCTCATCTCGACACGGTTCCCCCTGACGGTTCGATCGATCCGGTGATCGTGGATGGTGTCGTTCGGAACGCCGGCGGCACCATCCTTGGCGCCGACGACAAGGCGGCGGTCGTCGTCATGCTCGAGGCCGTTCGGCGTGTCGTCGAGGAGGGCAGGCCGCACGCGGGCATCGAGTTGCTGTTCACGCCGAAGGAGGAGGTCGGCCTCATGGGTGCCTACGCCTTCGACCACACCCGTCTCGAGGCGCGAATCGGATACGTCTACGACCAGGCCGCGCCGATCGGCGAGATCATTCTGGGTGCCCCGTCCCAGAACGCGATCCAGGCGCGGTTCCACGGGCGTGCCGCCCACGCAGGGATGTTCCCCGAGGACGGCCGCTCCGCGATCTTCGCGGCGGCCCGGGCCGTTGCAGACATGCGACTCGGTCGAGTCGATCACCAGTCGAGCGCCAATGTCGGCATGATCACGGGCGGTACCGCGCGCAACATCGTTCCCGAGTGGTGCACGCTCGAAGCCGAGGCGCGGTCGCACGATCCCGAAACGCTGGCGATTCTGATCCAGGAGATGCTCGACACGATCGGGTTCGCCGCGAGCACGTCGGACTGCACTGCGGAGACGGAGATCGAGGCGACATACCGCGGCTACCGGTTCACAAAGGACGAGCCGGCTGTCGTCCTCGCGGCAGAAGGGCTTCGCCGCGCGGGGTTCGAGCCGGCAACGGCGCTCTCGGGCGGCGGGGCTGACGCCAACGTCTTCAATGAGCGCGGGCTCGCATGCGTCAACCTCGGCAACGGGATGGCCGACATCCACACGCCGGAGGAGCGCATCGCCGTCGCCGACCTCGAGAGGATGGTCGAGGTGACCCTCGCGATCATCGACGCAGCCCGAGCGCACTAGAGATGGCGCTGACGCTTCGCTGGGGCACCGTGACCGCGGTCACGCAGAGACTCGACGAGCTGATCCGTTGCACCGTCGACGGGACCGAGTGCATCGCGTACCCGCGTCAGACCGGGTCGGTCGAGGTCGGCGATACGGTGCTCGTGAATACGCAGGCGCAGGACCTCGAACTCGGCTCCGGGGGCTTTGACGTCCTCTACGCGAACATGACGAGAGGGCTTGGCCTCCTGCCTCCACCGTCCGCCCACGTGATGGCGCTGCCGTACACCCCGAGCCAGTCCGCCGCAGTGTGTGTCGAGGAACACGACCAGCTCGCGAACGACCTGGGCGGCATGCCTGTTGTTTGCTGCGGCCTCCACAGCCAGGTTCCCCCGGTCTTCGGCGGGATCGGAGCGGGGGTGCGCGTGGCCTACGTGCAGCTGGCAGGCGGAGCGCTACCGGTTGCCTTTTCGGACACGATTCGGACGCTCAAGACCCGACGGCTCCTCGAGACGGCAATCGCCGTCTCGCCGTGCCACGACGGGGACATGCAGGCAGTAACCGTCGCGTCGGCACTGACCTGGGCAAAGGCGCGAGGATTCAATGTTGTCGTCTGCGGGATCGGCCAGGGAATCGCAGGAACGGGATCCGCCTTCGGGCACGGTGGGATGGCGGTCTCCGAGGCCACGAACGCAACCGCCGCTCTCGGCGGTAGAGCCGTCGTCGCGGTTCGATACTCCGGTGCCGATGCTCGCGACCGTCATCGCGGGGTCTCGCACCACACGCTCTCGGCCCTCCGTCTCACGCTCGGGCAGCGCGACGTGGCATGGCCGAGCGAACTCGGGCGGGACGAGGCACTCGGGGACGTCGTTGCAGTCGATGTCGAGGGATGGCAGGACGCGTGCTCGGGGCTTCCCCTTCGTCACATGGGCCGCGGGCCGGCGGAGGATCCGTGGTTCTTCGCCACGGCCTTCGCTGCCGGACGCCACGCACGAGCGCTTCTCGGCTGATGGAGGTGCGGCGACTCGGTCCGGTGGTTGGTCTCGGGACGTACCAGACGTTTCTCGACGACGTGGCACTCGCGAACGAGGTCGTCGGCGCCGCGATTGGCGGGGGCTCGACGGTGTTCGACTCGTCACCGATGTACGGGCCGGCCGAGGAATCGCTCGGGGCCGCACTTCACGAACGGCGTGGTGCAGCGGTTGTGGCAACGAAGATCTGGGCCGAATCCGTCGCCGAGGGGCGTCGCCAGTACGAGGCGCAGCTCGGATTCTTCGGCCGGGTCGATCTCCAACAGGTGCACAACCTCGTGGCATGGCGGGAACAGGCAGCGTGGATCGCGGAGGAGCGCGACGCTGGTCGGATTGACCGGGTGGGCGTCACGCACTTCGACGCGGGCGGAGTCGAGGGCTTCGAGGAGGCGATGCGCAGTGCGGCCTTCGATTGCGTTCAGATCCCGTTGAACCCCGTCGAGCGCGAGTGCGAAGCGCGCATCCTGCCTCTGGCCGAGGAGCTCGGCCTCGCGGTGATCGTGATGCGGCCACTCGGCGGCGCCCGTGACAGGACGCTCCGGCCCGGGCCGCCCGTCGAGGCACTTGCACCGCTGCGTCCGTTCGGCGTCGAGACCTGGGCCCAGGCGCTTCTCAAATGGTGTCTCGCAGATCCCAGGGTCGACCTGGTGATCCCCGCGACGTCGAAGCCAGAGCGGGCGCGAGAAAACGCTGCGGCGGGCTATGGGCCGCCGTTCGGCCCCGACGAGCGACGATTCGTCGAGGAGCTCGCAGGCGCCTGAGTCGCCGACCGATGCCCGACGGGTGACGTGTTCCTGTATCGTCCCGCCGCGATGCGGATCGGAGTTGCCAGAGAGATCAAGAAGCGCGAATACCGGGTCGCTCTGACGCCCGCCGGAGCGCTCGAGCTCGTTCGGCGCGGCCATGAGGTTCTGATCGAGAACGGAGCCGGCGAGGGATCCGGGTTCGCCGATGTGGCCTATGAGGCTGTCGGCGCGCGGATCGAATCCGTCGAGGACGTCTGGGGCGGGGCGGATCTGCTGCTCAAGGTCAAGGAGCCGATCGCCGAGGAGTACGGCCGGCTCCGTGAGGGCCTGACGCTCTTCACGTATCTCCACATCGCAGCGGATGGACCTCTGACGCGCGCCCTCGTCGACTCGGGGATCACGGCGATCGCCTACGAGACCGTCGAGAAGGCCGATCGGCAGTTGCCGCTGCTCGCCCCGATGAGCGAAGTGGCCGGCCGGCTCGCGCCGCAGATGGGCGCCTGGTCGCTCGAGAAGGCGCATGGTGGCCGCGGGATCCTCCTCGGCGGTGTCCCCGGCGTGCCTCCGGGCAGGGTCGTGATTCTCGGCGGTGGTGTCGTCGGTCTCAACGCGGCGATCATCGCTCTCGGGATGCAGGCGGACGTGTGGGTGCTCGACAAGTCGGTCGAGCGCATGCGGGAGCTCGAGATCGCCCTCGACGGCCGCGTCACGCTTGCGATGTCGAACCGACTCCAGATCGAGGAGGTGCTCGCGGAGGCCGACATGGTCATAGGGGCCGTGCTCGTTCCCGGTGCAATCGCCCCGAAGCTCGTGACCCGCGAGATGCTCGGACTGATGCGGCCCGGCTCGGTGCTCGTCGATGTAGCAATCGACCAGGGTGGATGCTTCGAGACATCGCACGCAACGACGCACGACGACCCGGTCTTCGAGGTCGACGGTATCGTGCACTATTGCGTCGCCAACATGCCTGGTGCCGTGCCTGTGACGGCGACGAAAGGGCTGACGAACGTCACATTGCCGTACGTCGAGGCCTTCGCCGATAAGGGCGTGGCGGGTGCGATCGGCGGTGATCCAGCGCTCGCAAAGGGCGTCAACGTCGTGGCGGGCAAGATCACGTACGAGGCTGTTGCACAGGCGCATGGCCTCGACTACGTACCGCTGGCAGACGCGCTCTAGTCAGGAGACGTTTCACTCCGCCACGGCTCACGAGGGTGCTCTGCTCAGGTCTTGTCGGGCTGACGCTTCGCCGTCTTCATCGGCGAGATCTTCACCACGAGGTACGTGACGCCGGCGGAGAGGGCGAGGATGGAGCAGACGTAGAACACCAGCTCCAGCAGTCCGAGAACGGTTCGCATGTCGTGCGTAGACTACCGGCATGCCGCGGGCCTGCGTGATTGTGCTCGATGCCGTTGGTGCAGGTGAGTTACCGGATGCTGCCGAGTGGGGGGATGAGGGCTCGGATACGCTCGGAAACGTCGCTCGCGCCGTCGGCGGCCTCGACCTGCCCAATCTCGAGGCGCTCGGGCTCGGCAACGTCGAGCCGCTCGAAGGATGCCCGCTGCAGCCGGGAGCTCCCGCGGTCGCGGGCAGGCTGCTCGAGCGCTCGAAGGGCAAGGACACGACTGTAGGTCACTGGGAGCTCATGGGCGTCGTCACCGCGGTCGCGTTCCCGACGTACCCGTACGGCTTCCCGGATGACGTGATCGATCCGTTCATGAATCGCACGGCGCGTGGCGTGCTCTGCAACAAGCCTGCCTCGGGAACCGAGGTCATTCTCGAGTACGGCGAGCAGCACCAGAAGACCGGAAAGTGGATCGTGTACACGTCTGCAGACTCGGTGTTCCAGATCGCCGCGCACGAGGACACGATCCCGCTCGAGGAGCTCTACGACGCATGTCGGGCGGCGCGCGAGATCCTCACCGGGAAGCATGCCGTCGGGCGGGTCATCGCCCGTCCGTTTACGGGTCCTCCCGGGAAGTACGAGCGAACCACGAACCGTCACGATTTCTCGCTGGAGCCGCGGCGCCCGAACTACCTGAGCGCGATCCACGATGCCGGTCACACGACGTACGGCGTCGGGAAGATCTCCGACATATTCGCCGGGTGCGACATCGACGAGTCGTTCCCGACAAAGTCGAACGTCGGTGGGATCAACCGGACGATCGAGTTGCTCGAGTCGATCGATGACGGCTTCGTCTTCACGAACCTCGTCGAGACCGATCAGCTCTGGGGCCATCGCAACGATCCCGTGAACTTCCATCGCTGCCTGCAGGACTTCGACAGGCGGCTCCCCGACATTCTCGAGACGCTTCGCGCCGGCGATCTGCTCATCATCACCTCTGACCACGGGTGCGATCCCACGACGCCGTCGAGCGATCACTCGCGCGAGCACGCGATGCTGCTGGCCTATGCGGCAGGGCGAAACGCGGCAGGGCGGATTCACGAGGACGGTGAGTTCGGCGACGTCGGCGCGACGGTCTGCGCGTGGCTCGGCGCGAAGCACCCGGGCAAGGGTGCTCCGGGAACGCCGATCATCGAGCCGTGAGCCTCAACGGCCGGGACGTCGTCCGCGCGGAATACGCGAGCGAATCGGGACTCGTCGCTCGCGCGTCGGTCCACCAGGGCGTCCCCTCGAGCTCGACTGCCGGAATGCCCGAAACCACCGATCCGAATGTCCGTCGTCGGCACGGTCGATCGACCGGGTCTGTTAGAAGGACGTGATCATGCGCCCCGCAGACCTGATCGAGCGCAAGCGCAACGGCGAAGAGCTCCCTGCCGCTGAGGTTGCCGAGCTCGTGCTCGCCTACGCGCGAGATGAGGTGCCCGACTACCAGATGGCCGCCTTCTGCATGGCCGTCTACTTCAGGGGTATGACGCCGGGGGAGACGTTCGCGCTCACCCAGGCGATGATCGCCTCGGGCGACACGCTCGACACCGGAGCGGCGCTCGGCCGGAAGGGCGTGGATAAGCACTCGACCGGTGGCGTGGGGGACAAGACGTCGATCGCGGTCGGGCCGATCGTTGCTGCCTGCGGTGTGCCGCTCGGCAAGATGAGCGGGAGGGGCCTCGGTCACACGGGCGGGACGCTCGACAAGCTCGAGGCGATTCCGGGCTTCCGGGTCGAGCTGACCACCGAGGAGATGGTCGCCCAGCTCCGCGACATCGGCGTTGCGATCGTCGGTCAGAGTGCGAACCTCGTCCCGGCAGACAAGAAGCTCTACGCCCTTCGCGATGTGACGGCAACAGTGGACATCGTGCCCCTGATTGCCTCCTCGATCATGTCCAAGAAGATCGCGGCCGGAGCAGACGCGATCGTCCTCGACGTCAAGGGCGGCGACGGCGCGTTCATGAAGACGCTCGACGAAGCGAGCGTGCTCGCGCAGGAGATGCTCGAGCTCGGCCGGCGCGCCGGTAAGGAGGTTACGTGCCTTCTCACCGACATGGATCAGCCACTCGGGAGAGCCGTCGGCAACGCGCTCGAGATCCGGGAGGCGCTCGACACGGTTCGCGGCGAGGGGCCCGACGACTTCACCGAGCTCGTGCTCGACGCCTGCGCACGCCTGCTCGCCTACTCCGACCTCGGGATCGGGCGCGAGGAGGGCCGCCGCCGGGCCGAGGCAGCCGTTGCCGATGGCTCCGCCCATGACACGTACGGGCGGTGGATCCGGGCGCAGGGCGGCGACCCCGATCCACGCGTCCTCCCCGAGGCGCCGATCCGACGCACGGTGACCGCGCCCCGGGACGGCATCGTCGCCCGTCTCGGCGCGCTCGCCGTGGGCGTTGCCGCGCTCGAACTCGGTGCCGGCAGGCGGACGAAGGAGGACGCGATCGATCCCGCGGTCGGCGTGCTCTGCTTCGCCAAGCGCGGGGATACCGTGCTCGCAGGCGACGACCTCGCCGAGGTGCACGCGCGGGACGAGGCGTCCGCAAAGGGCGCGGTAGACGCGGTCCTCGCGGCCTACACGATCGCCCACGAGGTGCCTGCAGCACGCGGGATCGTCCTCGAAGTCATCTCCTGAGTCACAGGTTGCGAGGGCGGGCCGACGTGCCTCGTACGCGGCGTCCCGGAGGGTCGGGCAAGGCTCGTGCCTAGACTGGATTCGTGCCCGAGCTCCCCGAGGTCGAGACGGTACGTCGGGCCATCGCGCCGATCCTCGAAGGGGCGCGCCTCCAGGAGGTCGAGATCCGTGACGCGCGTCTCGTCCGGCCGTTCGATCCGGGCGTTGTCGCTTCAGCACTCGTCGGGGAGCGCGTGGCGCACGTCGGCCGGCGCGGCAAATATTTGATTGTCGGGTTCGACTCCGGTCGCTCTCTGCTCGTTCACCTCCGGATGACGGGGTCATTGCGCTATGCGAGTCGAGGGACGCTGGCCGACGACCCGCATACTCGCGCTGTTCTCAGATTAGACAATGAATCGGACGTCGCCTACCGCGACGTCCGGCGCTTTGGCACCTGGGAGCTATTCGAGAACGGCGATCTCGATCCGTACCTCGCGGCACGGCTCGGGCCGGAGCCACTCGGCCCGCTGTCGGCGGCGCAGCTCGGCGTCCGGATCGAGGGGCGGCGAGCGCCGCTGAAAGCCGCGCTCCTCGACCAGCGTACTCTCGCGGGGCTCGGGAACATCTACGTCGACGAGGCGTTGTGGGTCAGTTGCCTGCACCCGCTCCGCGTCGCCGGCAGCCTTGATGACGCAGAGCTCGGACGGCTGCATCGGGCGATCCGTCGCGTGCTGCGCAGGGCGATAGAGCGCCAGGGCTCAACCCTTCGCGACTATGCGCAGCCCGACGGTAGCTACGGCTCGATGCAAGACGAGTTTCGGGCGTACGGACGCGGGGGAGAGCCGTGCGACCGCTGCGGGGCACCGCTCGTCCGCATCGTCGTTGGAGGGCGAACGACGACCTACTGCCCGGACTGTCAGACGCTGCCGGCCTAGAGGTAGCGACGAGGAGGCGCTACGCGGCGAACCGCTCGGCCAATGCGCCCGAGCGATGGAGCGCGGCGAGCTCGTCGTAGCCGCCGATCGATTGCCCGTCGATCACGACGAGCGGCACCGTCCACTGGTGGCCGAGATCGTAGACCCGCTGGCGAAAGCGCGGATCGTCGTCGAGCGAGACAGTGTCGTAGGCGAGTCCGAGATCGTCGAGGAGCGCCTTTGCGCGAATGCAATACCCACACCACGCGGTCGTATAGAGGACGATGTCAGGCACCGGGGAGCATAAACGCCTGCATCTCTACGGCTATTCCCGTCGAAACGGCGAACAACACTGTTCGCTCCGGCCATGCCCACTCGTACACTGGAGCCATGGCTCGGTCGACCACCAGCGAGGCCGTCGTCCTCCGCTCCTTCCGGCTCGGTGAGGCCGACCGCATTCTGCACGTCTACACGGAGGACAGGGGGCGCGTCGGGGCCGTCGCCAAGGGAGTCCGCAGAACGAAGTCGCGGTTCGGCGCGCGTCTCGAGCCGTTCTCTCACGTCGAGCTCGTGCTGCATCAGGGTCGTGGCGACCTCGACACCGTTACCGGGGCATCGCTCGTTCGCTCGCACGACCGCATTCGCTCCGAGCCGTACAGGCTCCAGGTGGGAATGATCGGGCTCGAGGCGATGCTGAAGCTCTTCACCGAGCAGGAGGCGAACGAGAAGGCGTTCCTGGCGCTGACACGGTTCCTCGACGCTCTCGACGAAGCTCCGCTGCAGCGTGGGTCGCGCGCGGCACTCGATCCGATCGTGCTCTCGTTTCAGCTCAAGCTGCTCTGGGTCTCCGGCTATATGCCCCACCTCGAGACCTGCGTCGAATGCGGATCGGCTGAGCCGCTCGTTGCGTTTCTTCCCGCAGCGGGCGGCGGGGCCTGCGGCGGTTGCGATCGCGGCGGGATCGCACTCTCGCCCGAGGGCGTGCACGGGATGCGGGTGCTTCTCCACACACCGATCGCGGCTGCGATGACTGCGGGCCTCGGTGAGCGGGCCCGACGCGACGCACACGCTGTTGTGACGGCCTCGTACGAGCACCACGGCGGCTTTCGCCTGAAGACCGTCTCCGCCTGAGGCGCGAGGCGCGAGAGGTTAAAAGCGTTCGAGCACGTTCTGGAGTGCGCCGTCGGCGACGAGCTGCTCGGTGAGCTCGTTGCGGCCGGGCCGCACCTCGCGCTGCATGACGCCGTCCTCGTCGAGGCGGTACTGACCGACCCAGTCGAGTCGTGGCGAGTAGACGTGCACGGACGCAGCAGGCAGGCCGCTTTCGTGGCTGACGCGATGGATGTACCCGGGTCCGCCTCGTTGCGTCTCGCCCTCCTGCAGCGCCCGTGATTGAGGCTCGCCGCCATACACCATCAGATCCTCGCGCACACAGCCACGCGCGATGCAGAGACCGACGCCCGAAATGTAGTGATCGTGGAACCCGGTGCCCTGACCGGGCATCCAGGAAAGGATCCAGGCGTCCATGCGGTCGTCCTCGTAGACGAGCTCGTAGCGCCGGTGGGTCGCATCGTCGTGAACGAGTGGCTCCCAGAGGTCGGTGCGGGCCGCGAGTCCCCGGGCGACATCCTCGAGCTCGACCGGTGTGAGGAGTCCCTCATGAGGGACGAGTCCATCGAGCGAGGCAAGAGAGGGGACGAACGGCGACGCGGTACTCACGGTCATTTCTCTCATGGTACTGCACCTGACGGATGTTGTGTCGAAGAATTGTCTAAATATCCGCTGGCATCATTCGAAGAGGCGTCGGAACGCCCTGCCACGGGTCGCGCGCACCTCGTTCGGTGGAGGGATCAGGTCGCGGTTGCGGATCAGCCAGACGCCGATCACCACAACGAGCGCGAAGGTGCCGGCGAGCGCAAACACATCAGCCGGGTTGAAGGCGATCAGACCGCGATCCCCACTGACGACGAGTGGGTTCGGAACCTTCATCCCGTTCCAGGCAGCCGAGAAGCTGTTCCCGAGAAGTCCTGCAGCGAGGAACCCTGCCGCTGGCGCAACGAGAGCCGACGGGATCAGGGAAACCGCAATCATCGCTGCAAACAGCCCGAGAGAGAGTACGAGCCAGCCAAGGGAGCGTTCGTGGTGGGCCCATGCTGCAGTGGGCATGGTCGCTTTCACGAGCAGATCCGCGATCGCAAGCGGCAGAGCCACGCAGACCAAGTGGCTTCTGCACACGAGGGACATGCACCGCCTCTACGCCAGCGTCGGCTTCGCGATTCCCGATGGGCGCGCGATGGAGCGCTGGCCGGCTCGCTGACCGGCGTACGCTCGGTTCCTACGCGGCGTCGACCTTCGGTGAGCTCCAGGGCTCGGCGAGGCGATCGAGCACGTGCGCTCGGGCGCGCGCGATCGAGATTCGCTCCTGCGCAAGCGAGTCGCGCTCGCGGATCGTGATCGTGTCGTCCTCGAGCGTCTGGTCGTCGATCGTGAGCGCGTAGGGCGTGCCGATCTCGTCGTGACGGCGATAGCGACGGCCGATCTGACCACCGTCGTCGTACTCGACCGAGATCACCTGGCGTAGCTCCTCGTAGAGCTTCCGGGCGCGGCCGGACATGTCGTCGCTCTTGCCGATCAGTGGCAGCACGGCTGCCTTCACCGGCGCGAGCTGCGGATGGAGCCGGAGAACCGTACGCTCGCGCTCGGCCACGATCTCCTCGTCGTAGGCGTCGACGAGAAACGCGAGCATCGACCGGTTCACGCCGAGTGCGGGCTCGATCACGTGCGGCGTGTAGCGGCTGCCGTCTTGCTCGACCCACTCGAGCTTCGTCCCCGAAGCCGCCGTGTGTGCCGAAAGGTCGAAGTCGCCGCGGTTCGCGATCCCTTCGAGTTCCGACCAGCCGATCGGGAAGAGGTACTCGAGGTCGCTCGTTCCGCTCGAATAGTGCGACAGCTCGTCGGCCTCGTGCGGGCGAATGCGCAGATGGCTCTCGCGGATGCCGTAGCGGCGGTGCCAGGCGTAGCGCTCGTCGACCCAGTAGCGGTACCACTCATCCGCCTCACCCGGAGGAACGAAGAACTCCATCTCCATCTGCTCGAACTCGAGCGTGCGGAAGATGAAGTTGCCGGGCGTGATCTCGTTACGGAACGACTTGCCGACCTGCGCGATCCCAAACGGCGGCTTGCGACGCGCGATTCCGGCGACGTTCTTGAAGTTGATGAAGATCCCCTGTGCGGTCTCGGGCCGGAGGTAGACCGGGACACCGGTCTCTTCCATCGCGCCGACGCGCGTCTCGAACATGAGGTTGAACTGGCGCGCCTCGGTGAGGTCGCAGTCGGACGTCTCGCCGGGCCGCTTGCTCGGCCGCTGGCCGCACTGGGCGTCCTCGAGATGGTCGGCGCGGTAGCGCTTCTTGCAGAACTTGCAGTCCACGAGGGGGTCGGAGAATCCACCGACGTGCCCGGACGCCTTCCACACCTCGGGATGCAGGATGATCGAGGAGTCGAGAGCGACGATGTCATCGCGTTCCTGCACCATCGCGGACATCCAGCGCTGCTTGATGTTGTCCTTCAGCAGCACGCCGTAGTGCCCGTAGTCGTACGAGGAACCAAGCCCGCCGTAGATCTCCGAGGACGGGAACACAAACCCTCGTCGCTTGCAGAGCGAGACGATCTTGTCCATCGTGACGGCGTCGGTCATGCGTCTGACCTTACCCATGCGCAACGGCCGATGTTCCCGGTAGCGTGCCTCTCGATGACAACGACTGCATCGAGTTCGCGCCTCGTCTCGGACGACCTCGAGGCCCGCGCGATCGCCTGGCGCAGGCACCTGCACGCCAATCCCGAGCTCTCATTCGAGGAGCACGAGACCTCGTCCTTCGTCGAGCAGACTCTGCGGTCGTTCGGCGACCTCGAGATCGAGCGGCCCGCCGGAACGGCCGTCGTCGCACGACTTCGGGGTGCGCGACCGGGCAAGGTCGTCGTTCTTCGCGCGGACATGGATGCGTTGCCGATCACGGAGGAGAACGACGTGCCCTACGTCTCCACGCGGCCGGGCGTGATGCACGCCTGTGGGCACGACGGCCACACCGCGATGCTTCTCGGCGCAGCGCAGCTTCTCTGCGGGCGCCGCGACGAGCGCGCCGGCGAGGTGCGATTCGGCTTTCAGCACGCCGAGGAGCTGCCGCCGGGCGGAGCTCGAGGCGTCGTCGACTCCGGTGCGATCGAGGGCGCGAACCTCGTTGCCGGCGTCCATCTGCTCTCCGGCCTCGAGACAGGCAAGGTCTCGTCGGTCGCAGGTCCGGTGATGGCTGCAGCTGACCTGTTCACGCTCGACATCATCGGCCGCGGGGGCCACGGGGCAAACCCGCACGAGACCGTCGATCCGGTCGCCGTTGCTGCCCAGGTGATCACCAACCTCCAGCAGATCGTCGCGCGTGAGACCGATCCGTTCGATTCCGTTGTCGTTTCCGTGACGACGCTCGCGGCCGGGGTCGCCCGGAACGTGATCCCGGGATCCGTGAGGCTCGGCGGAACGGTGAGAACGCTGTCGACATCGAGGCGCGCTGAGGTGCGCGACGCGATGGAGCGGGTCATCGCGGGCATCACGTCGGCCCACCGGGCCACGTACGATTTCTCCTTCGAGGTCGGCTACGACCCGGTCGTCAACAATCACGACGCCTCGGCAGCGGTGCGTCAGGCGGCGCTCATCGAGCTCGGGGAGAGCGCTCTGGTCGAGTTTCCTCCCGTCATGGGCGGCGAGGACTTCTCCGCCTACGCAGAGGTCGCTCCCGCGGCGTTCTTCTGGGTCGGATCCGGCAACGAGGAGCTTGGGACGACGTTTCCGCATCACCATCCACGGTTCGACATCGACGAAGCGGCGTTGCGCGACGGGATCGCTGTGTTCGCGCGCACCGCACTCGACGCCCTGCGCTAGACGCGATGGCGGGGAAGGGCACGCCGGCGATCGTTGCGGCGGAGCGAGCCGGGATCGCGTTCACAGTGCACGAGTACGTCCATGACCCGAAGGCCGCCTCGTATGGTCTCGAGGCCGCAGAGAAGCTCGGTATCGAACCGGGGCATGTCTTCAAGACGCTCGTCGCGGACGTGGACGGCACGCTCACCGTCGCGATCGTCCCAGTTGAGGCCCAGCTCGACCTGAAGACGCTCGGCAAGCGCGTTTCGATGGCCGATCCGAAACTGGCCGAACGGACGACCGGCTACGTCACGGGTGGGATCAGCCCACTCGGTCAGCGAAAGCGGCTTCCGACCGTGCTGGACGCATCGGCGCTCGCGTGCGAGACGATCCACGTCAGCGCCGGACGCCGCGGGCTCGAGATCGAGCTGGCTCCGGCTGACCTGCTGGCGCTGACGGATGGTCGTGCGCTCCCGATCGCAGCGCGCACGTAGAACTACTTGTGTTGAATCAGCACAAGCGTTGTGCGCCGGTGCGGCGCAGGGTCGGCCGCTGCGGCTAGCGTCGGACTGTGCTCGAGCTCTTTCAGATCACGGGCTCCTGCAGTTTCGCGGCTCGCGCCGCGCTCGAGGAGGCCGGGGCCGAGTACACGACCGTCGATGTCCACCCGAGGCGCCGCGACGACGCACCGAGCTTCTCCGCGGCGAACCCCCTGCAACGCGTTCCTGCTCTCCGAGACGGCGACGAGGCCGTCTACGAGACGGGTGCCGTTCTTCTCTACCTCGTAGAGCGGCTGCCCGGCCAGACGCTTGGCCCGGCGCAGGGCGAGCCGGGCCGTGGTGAGCTGATGCGCTGGGTGACGTGGCTCTCGAACACGCTGCACGGTGCGTTTCAGCCGCTCACGAACCCTCAGTTTCTCACCGACGATCCCGCGGGTCACGAGGGAATCAGTCGGAAGGGTTGGCAGAAGCTCGACGCGCATGGTCGCTACCTCGAAGCCGAGCTCGCGGGCCGCCCGTGGTGCCTCGGCGAGGAGTTCTCCGTCGCCGATATCTACCTCTACATGCTCAAAGGCTGGGAGAATTACAGCGATGACTACATCCTCGGCGGCGCGGGCCTCGCTGCACATTACGAGCGGGTCGGAGCGAGACCCGCGATCGCTCGAACGCGCGAGCTCGACGACCTGGACGAGAGACTGATCAGGTACCACCCGGAGCTGCGCGGCGGCAAGTCGATCGTGTAGCCGGTCAGCGTCCTGCGATCACCGTCGCGGCAAACGCCGGGTCGACGTTGCCTCCTGAAATCACGAGCACGGTCGGCCCGTCGACCTCGATGGCTCTCGTCTGCAGGGCAGCGAGCGTCAGCGCTCCCGTCGGCTCGACGAGTACCTTCGCTTCTAGAGCAAGCCATCGCATCGCCTCGATCACGGCGTTCTCCGAGACGGTGACGATCTCGTCCACGAGGGCCGAGATCGTCGCGAAGTTCAGAACCCCGATCTCCTGCGTTCGCACCCCATCGCAGATCGTGCGCGTCACATCTACGGCCGGCCATGAGACGATGCGCCCCGCGCGCAGCGACGCCTGAGCGTCCGCCGCGAGCTCGGGCTCGACGCCGACGATACGGGCGTTCGGGCAGAGGGCCTTCACGGCGGTCGCCACACCGGAGACGAGACCGCCGCCGCCGATGCAGACAACGACCGTCCGCACATTCGGAAGCGCCTGCGCGATCTCGAGCCCGACGGTTCCCTGTCCGGCAATGATTCGTGCGTCGTCGAAGGGCGGGATGTACTCGAGCCCGCGACCGTCGCGGATCTCAGCAGCCAGGCGCTGTCGTTCGTCGCTCGAGTTGGCGCACCGGATGATCTCAGCGCCCCAGGCGGCCGTTCGCAGCACCTTCACGGGGGTGGCGTTCTCGGGCATCACGATCGTCGCCGGCACGCCGTGAAGCGCCGCGGCTGCGGCGACACCCTGCGCGTGGTTTCCGCTCGAGTCTGCGACAACACCACCTTCGATCGAGCGGAACGGTGTCGATGCGAGCGCGTTGTACGCGCCGCGGAACTTGAACGACCCCGTGCGCTGGAGGCTCTCGGGCTTGATGTAGACGTCATCGTCGAGCGGCAGCCGCAGGAGCGGCGTGCGGACGGCAACGCCCTCGAGCCGTTGTGCGGCGGCCTCGATGTCGTCGAGGGAGACGGGGAGCGTCGCGGCGGTCATGCGCCCGATCGTATCCCGGGACGGCCACACCGGATACCCTCCGCGCGTGGCGACGGAAGAACAGACCCCGGTCGAGCTGCACATCGTCTCGGATTCAACGGGCGAGACGGCGGCGCGTCTCGTCCTGGCGCTCGAGGCGCAGTTCCCCGAGCAGGCCTTCAGCGAGATCAGGCATCCCCGCGTCGAATCGGTCGACGATCTCGCGCTCGCCGTCGCGACCGCCCGAGGACGCCCGGCAGTGATGGTGTACACGCTCGTCGAGCCGGGACTGCGTGAGGCGATGCGCCAACTGTGCCGGAGAGCCCGCGTCCACTACTGCGACCTTCTCGGCCACCCGATCGACTCGATTGCGCGCGTCTCGGGGGCTGCGGCGCGCATGACCCCCGGAGCCCGACCCCCTCTCGATCAGACGTACTTCAAGCGGATCGAGGCGATCGAGTTCGCGGTCAAGTACGACGACGGCGTCGGTAGCGGCCTCGACGAGGCGGACGTGGTGCTCGTCGGCGTCTCCCGGACGTCGAAGACGCCACTCTCGATCTATCTCGGCTACCTCGGTCACAAGGCCGCCAACGTGCCGATCGTCAAGGGCATCAAGCCGCCGCCGGCGCTGTTCGAGATCGATCCTGCGAAGATCGTCGGACTGACGATCGAGGCACAACGACTTTCGGAGATCCGCTCCAACCGGGTCGCGACGATGGGAGGTCCAAAGAAGCGCTACGCCGGCCTCCTCGACGTCTACGAGGAGCTTGACGAGGCGACCGCCATCCACCGGCGCTTGGCCTGTCCCGTTCTGGACGTCTCCGATCTCAGCGTCGAGGAGACGGCCATGCGCGTGATCAAGCTCGTCGCCGATCGTCAGCGCGAGCGCAAGCACAAGCCAAAGCCGCCGTGAGCGGTCGCAGTGTGTGGCGGTCCGAGGGCCGCTCGATCGACGAGAAGGGCTGGGTGCCGCTCCGCTACTGGGCTCTCTGGAGCGTCGGCCTCTCAATCGCCCTGATGCTGTTTTTCGTCGTCCTGACGCCCGTATGGATCGGCCTGCGCGTCGCAGCCTGGGTAGCAGAGTTCAGGGCGCGACGCCGCTGATGAAGGCGTCGATGGCCGCTCGCCGAGGCGATGACCGCGACCTTCCTCACCCGAGGAATCGTGTCTCGATCGGCTCAACGCCAGCTCGTGACACCCTGTACCCACGGGCCTCGCGCCGGTTCGCCACGATCTCCGTGAGATCCGAGCCGTGGTACACCGCGGCTGCGCCGTCGTCGCATGCGATTCCCGCTGGAAAGCCCTCCGTCAAGAGCCTCGTGTAGACGGGACGACGGTGCTCCTCGCCGTCGAAGTGCGGGCAGAAGCTGCCGGGGAGAAGACCCAGGCCGTCGTCGAGCCCGTCGAGCTAGATTGAGAACGAGTCGGTGACGCAAGCATCGAACCAGCAGTTTGCGCCCGCCGACACGCCTCCCAGGGCGGCCCCGCCGTCCCAGGCTTCCCGAAGGGCGACGTCGATCCCGTGGAGGCGCCACAGCACGAGCAGATTGGCGGTGTTCCCGCCGGCCACGACGACGACGTCGGCGCGAGCGACCCGTTCGGCGGGATGGTCCGGGATCCCGAAGACCCTGACAACTTCGGCTTCGCAGTCGCGGTGGGCGAACGCGATCTGGAACGCGTCGATCGCGCGCTCGGAGTCACCGACCGCCGTCGGGAGGAAGACGACGCGCGGGCGGGGTCGCGGCGAGAACGAGAGGAGCAGGTCGTCAAGGGGCGACCGAATGTCGCCGGTCAGAAAGCCCCCACCACCCATCGCAACGACATGTCCCCCCAAGTGCCCATTGTCGCAGATCGGTCTTTCGGGGTCGTGGTGGTGCGGCTCGCGACGGCTCGTCCTTCGCGGACGGGCGCGCTTGTGCGACTATCGCGGCGTGCGCTACGTCTACGACTACGCGGAAGAGGCCCCGGGCGGTCGCGAGTTGCTCGGCGGGAAGGGGGTCGGGCTCGCGGAGATGACGGCGCTCGGCGTCCCTGTGCCGGCTGGCTTCACGATCACGACGGATGCGTGCCGCACCTATATGGCGGCCGGCAAGGTCGTCCCCGAAGGTCTGGACGACGAAGTCGGTAAGCACATCGCGGCCCTCGAGCAACGATCGGGCAAGCGGTTCGGTGATCCGTCGGATCCGCTCCTCGTCTCGGTGCGATCCGGCGCCGCAGTGTCGATGCCGGGGATGATGGACACGATTCTCAACCTCGGGCTGAACGACATCGCCGTCGAAGGTCAAGCCCGGACGACGGGGAACCCCCGATTCGCGTACGACTCATATCGCCGCCTGATCCAGATGTACGGCGAGGTCGTCGACGGCGTTTCCGGACATCGCTTCGAGAGCGCGATCGCCGATCTCAAGGCAGCACGTAGCGTCACCGGCGACCTCGATCTCGATGCCGATGACCTCCGCGAGCTGATCGGCACCTTCCAGCGCATCTACGAGGAGGAGGTGGGTGCCGGCTTTCCCCAGGATCCACGCGAGCAGTTGCGCCGCGCCTACCGCGCCGTGTTCGACTCCTGGGATGCGCCGCGCGCGAACGTCTATCGCGGCCTCTACGGGATTCCCGACGACATCGGGACTGCGGTGAACGTCGTGCAGATGGTGTTCGGTAACAAGGGCGAGGGCTCGGGTACCGGCGTCTGCTTCACGAGGAACCCCTCGACGGGCGAGTCGGCCTACTACGGTGAATTTCTCGTCAACGCCCAGGGCGAGGACGTCGTCGCCGGCACCCGCACGCCGGAGCCCATTACGGCGATGCACGAGCGACTCCCGGCGGCGTACGTCCAGCTGACCGCCGCGTTCGAGCTTCTCGAGGCGCACTACCGCGACATGCAGGACATCGAGTTCACGGTCGAGGAGGGCAAGCTCTATCTGCTGCAGACCCGCACGGGCAAGCGCACCGCAACGGCTGCGCTGAGGATCGCCGTCGAGATGTCGGAAGAGGGACTGATCTCACGAGGCGAGGCGGTCGCGCGAACCGACATCAATCAGCTCGAGCAGCTCCTGCATCCGATGCTCGATCCAACGGTCGCGGTCGAGGTCGCAGCGAAGGGCTTGAACGTGTCTCCTGGAGCCGCATCCGGTGCAATCGTCCTCGACGCCGACACCGCTGCGCGGCGCGGCAAGGCGGGCGATGACGTGATCCTCGTGCGCTGGGAAACGTCGCCCGATGACATCCACGGACTCATCGAGGCCCGGGGCGTGCTCACGGCGCATGGAGGGCTGACCTCGCACGCGGCGGTCGTCGCGCGTGGGATGGGCAAGCCCTGCGTGACGGCGTGTGAGGGCCTCTCGATCGACGAGCGAGCGGGCACCGTGAGGCTGGGCGATCAGACCCTGAACGTCGGCGACGTGATCACGATCGACGGCGGCACGGGACGGGTGATCGTCGGCCCCGTCCGGCTCGTCCCGCCTGCGATCGACGAGAACTTCGGGACGATCCTGGGCTGGGCTGACGAGTTCAGCCGCCTGCGCGTGCGCGCGAACGCCGACACGCCCGAGGATGCCGCGAAGGCGCGTGAGTTCGGGGCGACGGGAATCGGGCTCTGTCGCACGGAGCACATGTTCATGGCGCCCGATCGGCTGCCGATCGTGCAGGAGATGATCATGGCGTCGACGGAGAGCGAGCGGCGTGCGGCGCTCGATCGGCTCCTCCCGGTGCAGCAATCCGATTTCGAAGGGATCTTCTAGGCGATGGCCGGTTTCCCCGTTACGATTCGCCTTCTCGACCCGCCTCTGCACGAATTTCTCCCCTCTCCGGAGGAGGCGACGAGCGACGCGATGCGGCAGCGTATCTTCGAGCTGCACGAGGCGAATCCGATGCTCGGAACGCGAGGCTGCCGTCTCGGTCTCCAGTTTCCCGAGATCTACGAGATGCAGGTACGCGCGATCGTGCGCGCTGCGGCGGCCGTCGAGGCTCGCGCGGGGGCAGCACCTCTCGTCGAGATCATGCATCCGCTCGTCGGCTTCCGGGAGGAACTCTCGCGGCTCCGTGAGCTGACGGATCGCGTCGCGGCCGAGGAGCAGTCCGTCGCGTATCTGTGCGGCACGATGATCGAGCTTCCCCGAGCCTGCATCCGCGCGGGAGAGATTGCAGAGATCGCCGACTTCTGCTCTTTCGGCACGAACGACCTGACACAGACGGCGCTCGGATTCTCCCGCGACGACGCGGAAGGGAAGTTCCTCACGTACTACCTCGAGCACGGCATTCTCGATCACAACCCATTCGAGGTGCTCGACCAGGACGGCGTGGGCGACCTGATGCGCATCGCGATCGAGCGTGGTCGCGCCGTGAAGCCCGAACTGAAGATGGGCATCTGCGGCGAGCACGGCGGCGAGCCACGCTCAGTGGCGTTCTGCCATCGCCTCGGGCTCGACTACGTCAGCTGCTCGCCGTATCGAGTTCCGTTGGCACGTCTTGCCGCAGCGCAGGCTGCGCTCGTCGATTCGGGCGTGACGGCGCTCGTCATCGGCGGTTGAGGCCGCGCCGGCACGGCGCTAGAGCACGTAGCTCTGCACGCGAACGTACGCGAGCACGAGGCTGAGAACGCCGACTCCGATGGCAACGAGGATGCCGAGTCTCTGCTTCGGGCCGTGGCGGTAGCGCATCAGGGCGTAGGTCGCAACGATGCCGCCGATCAGGCCGCCGATGTGGCCACCCTTCGAGATCCCGGGCACGGCGAACGTGAATGCGAAGTTGACGAGAATCAGGATCATCGCCTGCCCCATGAATGACCCGGTGGCAAGGTACTCGAGGATCAGGAGAGCGCCGATGAGACCAAAGATCGCGCCCGATGCCCCGACCGTGACGGCGAAGGCCGAACTGAACCAGAGCGCCCCGGCCGAGCCTGCGAGACCCGAAACGATGTAGACGAGGAGAAACCGCGGCGTCCCGAGCGCGTCCTCGATGATATTGCCGAGCCAGTAGAGCGCGAACATGTTGAAGGCGAGATGCAGCAGGCTGCCGTGAAGGAACATCGCCGTCACGAGTCGCCACCATTCGCCCGTCGAGATGATCGCTCCCTGCAACGCCCAGTCCGCGAAGAGTTGCCCGCCGGGAAGGTTGGGGCCGCCGCCCTGCGCCGCCGTGATCACGTAGACGACGACGTTGATCGCGATCAGCACCATCGTTGCCGGTGCCGCGACAGAGCGCGTCCGACGCTGCACGTTCTGGATTGTTCGCGCGGGGGTGGGTTTGACCGCGCCCACGTTCGCGTGGTCGGGACAGCGGATCCCCACGGGCGCGAACGTCATGCAGTCCTCGCAGATCGGACGGCCGCATTCCGAGCACGAGACGAGCGTCTCGCGGTTCGGATGGCGGTAGCAGTGGGGCGTATCCGACATGGACGGCTAGCGTAGCGGCGTGCACGTTCATGTCGCCTTCACTCCGGACGAGATCGCCGCTGCCCCGACGGGCATCGTGATCGACGTCATCCGGGCCACCTCGACGATCTGCCAGGCCCTTGCCACCGGATACGAGCGCGTGCTCTGTGCTGCCGAGGTGGAGGATGCGCGTGCGCTTTCGGCGCTCGGAGGCGTGACGCTCGGAGGCGAGCGGCTCGGTTTGCTGATCGAAGGATTCGACCTCGGCAACTCGCCGCGCGAGTACCTCACGGTGCGCACGCCGACGCTTGCGATGTCGACGACGAACGGCACGCGAGCGATCGTCACCGCCGCGGAGCGCTGCGAAAGAGTCGTGATCGCATCGCTTTTGAACTTGGCCGCCGTGATCGAGGCGGCGCGTGACCATGGGGATGATGTGGCGATCTTCTGCGCGGGTGTGAAAGGCTCGTTCGCGCTCGACGACAGCTACGTCGCGGGTCGCATCGTCGCCGCGCGCGGCGCCGCCCCGCGCGCAGCTGCCCCAGCCGCTGCGCGTCTGGGGGCCCCGTATCCCCCCGCGCGCGAGGTGTTACGGGCGTCGCG